>DAITOW010000035.1:0-14560 GCA_036833965.1 Oleiphilaceae bacterium | reverse complement strand
GAGCACTCTAACAAACTAGCCCCTTTAAACGTCTGAATGGAATCCGGAGGTCTAGAAAACTCCGTTTTCTTTGCGCTGATCGCCGTTGTCACCACTCCGTTTCTATAAATATACTGGTTGCCGAATTCATCCTTCAGATTGAAAGCCCCCTCGCCCTTTGCAAAGGATTCAATATGATCACCACCGTCGATGATCGATAAAAAGAATAGCATTGTGAGTTGTGCTACGTAGTGCATATCCAATCGCTCGATGTTCATTCTCTGAACAATCCTCTGAAGTGTATGATTAGAAAACTTCAGCATTTCTCGAGAAGATAGGCCTCGTCGCCTTTGAAAGCTGTATTCGCGAGCAACCAATCTACCTCCTTCAGGAACAAGTAAAAGAACAAAGCGATAATTTTTTTTGACATCGAAATACACGACGAAATCTGACATGCACTTCATGACGCTATCAATATACATTCTCTCGTACTTTGCTTTCAGGCGGTCTTTGCGCAATTGACGCGTAAGCTGTAGATGGCATCGATCGTATTCTGCTCGAAGTTGCTTCATAAAACGATCGACCTTAATGCTCGCAGTATGATCACTGATCATATACTTCGGCACATCAATGGCTATCTCACTAACACTCCTTCTGTTCGACTGCATTGCCCTGCTCCTCTCTGTTCGTGAAGACCCACAATGCCATACAACGAAAAATCACCAAGAGCCCAAAATGTGTTTTTTAAGCAGTTTTATTGGACAGTCCAACGCAAAAAAAAACCCTTGCTAAAAGCAAGGGTTCACAGTTTTAAGCAACCAATTTCGACAACATTAAATGGTCAAACGCCACGCCCAGTTCCTGTGGCGATGAAATATGATAGCTATGTTGGAAAAGGCTAGAAATATCATGGTTGATACCAATGCCATAGATCTCAATGTTCTCAGACAGCTTAGAAAGCATTTCCTGAGTAGCAGGAAAATTATCAGGATCGCCGTCGGTGAAAACTACCAAGATCTTCCTTGGCTCTTTTGCTTTTCTAAGTTCAAACGCGACATCCCATAGCGCTGCCGCCATTGGTGTCGTGCCGTTAGCACTGCGCATGAACTTCTTAACGTGAAGCCGTGGATTTTCTCCGTGATTTAAAATCCGGACTGTGGGTCTGGACTTACCACCACCGAAGTACGTGACACCAGGTGAAACACCGTTGATATCATAAAGAGCAGTTGCACAGTTGTAACACGCCTGAGCAACAAACTCTTCTTCACCTTCCATTGAATAAGAATAGTCTCCAAGAATATGCACTGCCGTATTTGGAGCTCTTCTAGACTTGGTCAGCTTGAAAATATCCAACTCACCAAGAGGCAATCGATGAATCTCACGATGATCTAATCGACCATAGTCGTGGCGCATCACTTTCGAACGACGGCTATTATCAACAAGTTTCATGAGCTTGTTCCGCAACATGGCTGAAGCATTGGTTAACTCATAATGCCTTTGCGGCAAATCAAGCTGAGAGCTCTCGTCTTGACTAAGCGCTCCAGACCAATCTTCGTAAGAAGCATCTGCAAACAAATCTTCATGAAATGCATGCATGGGATCTTCCTCAAGATCATCCGTGTCCAATATAGCTTGAGCTTTCTGTTGACGATCAGGTACACCTGTCTCATCCTCATCTGCTTTCGCTTGGTTAGATGCTGACTGGCCCGACTTGCTGTCTAGGTCAGCCGACGAACTGTTGTCCGCGCTGTCATCGCCTGAATTATCGCTCGATGATGACGAAGCATTTTCAATTGAATCGTCGCTCGCTCCATCCTGATCCCCAGAACCATCCTCATCTGATGCTGAAGGCTCCGAATTCAGAGAAGAATCACTCGACTGATCCTGGTCTTGACCCTGACCCTGACTCTGGTCCTGGTCCTGATCCTGGTCCTGATCCTGACCTTGGCTCTGGTCTTGATGATCCTGACCTTGACTCTGGTCTTGATCGTCAGAGACTGACTGTAATAACTCAATGAAATCATTTGCCAAGTCAAACGCGTCCTGCGTACTGCCTAGCCCTGTTACTTTATTTAGAAGTTGATCTGCTTGAGAAACAAACGAACTGCCAAACAAACGAACAAGTGACGCGGCTGACTCGAGAGCCAAGTCTCCAAGAAAGTCCTGTTTTCGACCGATGGCTCTAGCTGAAAACAGAAGCCACGAAGTAAAGACAGAGATCGGATCGGACGGATCTGGTGCATTGAAAATACCTTCATCTAAGCAATAGCGTGCTGTTGCATCCATGGTCTTACGTGTCCCCGGATACAAATCAATCATGCGTTCTTCGATGCGGACATCCTCCAAAATATTGACAAGATGCTTAAGCAACGGAGATCCGGCGCGAATCTCAAAATCCGTAAACCGGATGTGCCCCGCTTCATGAGCAAGATAACCCCACAGGACCAATTTCTTAGGCTCTATAAGGTCATCACCCAAAGAGGGAAGAACAATGAAGTTACCATCGGTACACGCTTTCGTACCCCAAATAATCTTCGTACCGAACTGATCAGCGAATGCCGATGCAACCATAGGAATAGAGGCATAAATGCCGGAGTAATGTTTACTGTGTATTTCTCGGATCATAAAAAACTCCAGAAAGGCACCTCTAGAAGAGGTGCGCTAAGTGAATAGAATTAGAAAAAGCCGACCTGAGCAGGTGCTTTTACGGGTTCAGTGATAGTGACTTCTGTTTGAGGGAACGGAACAATGTCCGATCCAATATCAAAAGAAGCCGAGGCTTTCGAAGATGGCGTTTGTGGAGCCATCTGATTAGCAAGAGATTTTGCGTGATCAAGAGAGCGGATGTGCTGCCTTAACTTGCTACCATCAGCAAGCAGACAAACAATGCCCATAACCTCATAAAACGCTGGTCCAGACATCTGTTTTTCAGGATAACAACGGATTTGATCAGAAAGATAAGCAAGTAACTTAGCAATTCCATCAAAGCGCTTATCCATAAAAGCCAAGCCTTCAACCTTTTGCTCAAGTCGCAGCATCGGATTCAAAGCGCGCAAAGATACGTCAGCACAACCAGAAAGTTTTTTGACAAAAATCTGTTGAGAAGTCTCCATGATTTCGTCCATGAGCTTGTCAACCAGTGTTTTCGCTTTGTTGTTTAGCTTATGCCTCTCAACATCATTCGCAGGATCTAACTTAAACACAGCGTGTTCAAAACCAAATCGAGCAGAGACTTGAGAATATGTGGGGGCAGCAGCCTGAATGCGATCAGAGTACTGGGGGTGAGCAATCGACCAAAGTCGAACAAGCTCGTTGTATTCATTTAAGAAGCGTTGCTTCTCATCCTCAAACTCGCTCGCAATGCGAGAAAGCTCGGACGAGATAAAGTCAATACGATCAAGAGGAACAGCAAAGCCGCCCATAAAGGACATGCCGGCACTCTCAACAATTCTGCGTGCTTCAGTCTTCAATCGACCAAAAGGACGAAGACTAATTGGGTCAACCAGTTTCTTGCGACCAAGAGACGCAAGCTGTTTGGATGGCAGTTCACCACCGACACCCAATTCAATGTCATCTTCCTTTAAGGCACACTCGCCAGACCAGATGTCAAAATCGAGATGTACAAGAGCGACGTTATCTAAAATGTTGTCATTAGTAGTAGTCGAAGTCATAAGAATAATTCCCATAAAAAAGTGTTCAAATTCAAACGTTTGAAATTCGTAGCGCAGAACGCGCAAAGAAAGGGAAATCGCTGAGAATTCAGCTCAATTCACTCCAAGCGGAGTAAAAACTTCAAAACACTTAAGGAAGACTCTCTTCCCGAAATATTCTGAAAAGAAGGCCCCTGGAAGGGGCCTAAAATCAGAAGAAACCCATAGAGCTCAAAACAGTATTTCCTTGCTCCGACTCATGAGGTTGTTTGAAATTAGCAGGTAAAGACTTGGCTTTGTCTACTTGCTTTCTCCAATATGAAGAATCCGCTTTACGGTAAGCATCTAAATCAATGTGAGCATTAGGCAGGTTTTCCTCAATGACACGGTTATAATCAACAGCGCCTTTTTTGATCACCTTCGTCAGACCTACGCCCGCAAAATGGCCTTTATGAAACCCCTCAGAATCAAGTAATTCTTGAATGGGTTCCAACGCTGCATCCTGCTTGCTTTCCAGTTCAGCAATTTTCTTCTTAAGAGATTGTATCTCCTCAGAGACAACCAAGACTTTTGCCGCATGCCAAGCCCATTTTGTTGCCTGTTCGCCTTCTGGAATATAAGGATCAAGCAATGGGTCTTTCGGTGGCGGTGTGCGCGAGAGCACATGGTTATGCAAGTCTTCAGCTCTAGCCTCTAACTGCTTAATCAATGCTTCATCACGATCGTACTTAAGTAAGACATGCTTCGAAGTTTTGACACTATAGAAGAACAAGTAACCAGTGTTTGCGCCCGAAACAAGCAGTTGATACTGAACTTGCTTCTCGTAGAACTGAGCGGCTTCGGACTGTTTTCCAAGCTGCTCAACAGTCTCAAAAACACGCTCAGATGGACATTTAATCTCAACTGGCATGCCGAGGCTCGTTACACCATCGAGAGATGCGGCAATGAATGGTTTACTGTCATGCTCAATGCAGACTGGCACAAGCAGCTCTGACGTAGCGTCGGTAAACGCCGAAGTCAATGCACCCAACTTTGATGCTGAAGGTTTACCGCCAAACTGCGATTCAACTGCTCGGCGCGCTTCATCTTCAAACTGATTTCCGCGAATAACATTCGGGTTTCTGCTCAAGTCTACAGGAATGCAAACATCGCATTTTTCAGCCCATAATTGCCAAAATGATTTATAAGGAGATGCTCCAACAAGAACAGCGGCATCCGATGCAGTAATGCACTGACGTCGCCAAGAGTGCCACTGAGTAGTACCTTGTTTGACATTAACAATCTTCATAAGGCCCTCCTAAAAAAATGCTTGAGATTTCGACGCAACTGGAGCCGGCGTTTGAACCTCGGACAATTTGGTAAAGATCAAACTATCCGGATCAGTGCTCACGCTTTGCTTCTCTATTGACGTAGTCGTCTCAACACCACTTTGAGTATCAGCATCTCGAATCGCGGCACATAAGGTTTGAAGATCTGAACCAGAGTATCGCTCTTCAGCGAGAGCTAATAACGCTTCGCTGCCACACTGAGGGATCCGCTGAACATATTGGCGAATATCTTCAGGAGTCAATGAAGTCTCCTTGGCCACTTCTTTCGGTGGTGTCAGTGAAACTTTAGGAGAAACGATCGAAGTGTCACTTGAAAACACAATATCAAAAGGATCTCCAATGCCAGTCAACCCAAATGCGACACGAGCACATTGGATATACGCCTTGTGACGCAACTGACGCTTGGGAAGAGCTCGCCAGTAATCGGTCTGTTGAAGACACTCATCTAAGTACTCAACAATCGAAATAGGCTTCTGTCGATTCTTGTGGTACATCGTGCAACGCACCCAGGCCGGACAAAAGACATTCTGAGAGACTTCCACCAGACTGTCAGAGTAAGCGAACTCTACTCCGTCAAAGTCCTCGTGGTTGTTCACCATGTTAATCCAGCCGTCAATTGAGGCAGCTGGACGAAGGCCATTTATAGCTTGAGTAATATATGCATCACGCTCAAAAGGATCGAGCTGATGCTTATCGATGAAGCGCAGAAAGCGAAACAAATCGAGCTTCGTTGCTCTGGGGTACTCTGAAAAAACAGTCTCCTTTAGAGCGTTCTCAAAGTCTTGAACCGACATCCCAAAATGTTTGGATAGTCGGCTTAACATGTCTTGTTCTTGAGTCATATTTACCTCTAGGAAAAAGAGAGCCGACTGCAAAAGCAATCGGCCAAATTTAGGAAGAAAGACCTGAGTCAAAGATTAATGTAACGAATTACACTAAATCTCCAAATCGGGCTTCAGCGAGCTTCAAAATGGCTTCGCGTTCTTCGCTGTTACAGCGAAAAAGCAGAGCATCTTCAAGCGCTTCATAGACAGGCTTGTCTGCTGACGCAAACTGGACAGTTTTAAGCGCCCATGCCTTTAAGATTCGAGTACAAATAGTGACGGGTAAGGTGCCCTTTTCACCATTTCCAGTTTCACCCAGAAACAGCTTTCGAACATCATTTGCTACATCCACCATGCAATCCAAGATTTGCTCAGGTAAGCCTGGTGTCGTTGCTCGAATAATTCCTTTCTCTTCCTCTGCAGGAAGATAACTAGCGCGTCCACCAACAGTTCTACCTAGCAAAGCAATGTTCTGCTGCTGGATACCGTGATAGAGCCCTGTGAGATCGCCTTGTCCAGTTGAGTTGCCTGTAAAAACAACTCGGAACAAGGGATGAGACTTTACGATCTCCGTGCCGTTCTCGTTAATCTCGATAGGATCGTTGATCACATCATTCAGAGCAGCAAGTTCGCCAGGATTACAGTAATCGTACTCGTTGATGAGAAGAATGCCGCCGTCGCGTTTGGCCTTTAGAAAGGCCTTAGCAACATACTGCATGTTCGGTGTCATACCCGGGGAGTCCGAGATAAACCGGAATTGTCCGACGATATCTTGGAAGCGGAAGTCTTCATTGCCTTTAACAGAGTAAACAGGCACGTTAATACGCGCTGCAAATTGCTCTACAAAGGACGTTTTCCCTGTTCCAGTTGGACCGGTAAGTAGGAAGATCGAACCATCTGGTTGCATATACCAATTCACAAAACTGGCGAAGAGCCGGCGTGGGAAGTGATAGTGTTGCGTTGTTGGAACTCTATCTACAGGGGCATCAAAACCATTGATTTCATTGTCCGAGTTAAATCCAAAAACACTGATAGGAAACGCTGCTATAGCGGTCATAATAGAACCCTCTTTAATTTGATTGATATCCGAAAGAGGGTTCTGTGCCCAAAAGGGTCAGAAACCCTCTTGGGAAAAGATGTGCGTCGAAAAATCGACAATAGAAACGCGCAAACTCGCGCAAAACAGTCCGGAGACTATATGCGTTTAGACTACATCAAGGTCTAGCGAGAGGCAAGGCTGACCGTGTTCTGAAGCTGAAGATATGCCGCCTCTATCGTCGATGCGTGTGAGAAACCAGAGAGCTTTAAGCTTTGGCCAGACGACTTGTGGAGCAAATACAATACAGGGGTGCTATTTATACCTAATTCTTTCGCCATTGTATTATCGGCAACCAGCGTATCATTAGTTGTATCGCCGTTCATGCAGTGCTGATAACTTCCTAAGTCAAGACCAAGCTCCCGAACAACATCTTGCCCGGACATCGCGTTGGCATAGAGTTGATCCAAGGCTAACCAAAACCCCTGATTTGACTGTTGAGAAACGCACACAGCCTGACGATGTTTATCAATTGCACCAGGATGAAGTTGTCGAAGTGGAAAGTGTCGATATTGAAGGCTAACGTCCTCTGAATATTTTGAAATGAACTTCTTGCTTTCAGGGTGCTGGCGCTTACAGTACGGGCACTCCAAATCCGCAAATTCAATCAGCATGTACTCGGAATCCATCGCACCAAACACTGGCAATTGCGTCTGTTCAAGCTCTAGATCCGCCGGAGCCAAATCATAGGAAGATAGGAGTTCGCTAGCTCGCTGTTGGCGTTGGCGATCGAGAAAGACCTGAAGCTGAGAATCAACGATGTGTCGCGTCTTTGTTTCAGATTCTTGAAGATCTGCGACCACGTTATCCAAGTCAACTTTCAAATGAGCGACCGCCTCAACAACCCTTTCATGGCGATCAGTGAGCGTGGCGATGCGAAAATTGAATGCGATCAAGCATGCTACAACGATGGCGGTTAATATTGTCGAGCTATAGATTGAAATTCGTTTCACGGTTTAATCCTCTGAAATTGGTCCACGAACAAGGCGCAACGCAAATTTAGCTGCATTAGTAGGATCAAATTCTGTACCGTCAGAAAAATTAATTGCCCTAGCGGTATAGTCATAACCCAAGCGTAAAGATGCGAAAGGTGTTGAAGAGTAATAGCTCTCGGCCGGAGTGTCGGGAAAGAGCGTTAAATTGATTGCTGGGCCTGAGCAGCTTCGCTCAACTAAAGTGCCCAACTCCTTTATGTCTGGCATCCGCCAATCATCGTGACTGGACTCAGCATTAGCCTGTTCTACAGCGGCTAAAGCCTCTCCCCAAGAATCAAAGAAAAGTGGGTCGCCCGAGCAAGATTGATCAACATAATGCTGACCCAAGCTGCATCGCGACCATATCAAACCAGTACGCCCGTCTTTTAATGTTCCATCAGGACGCTCAATGAATTGGGCTTCGGGTGTCGTTTCCTGAATCGATAATGGCTTGCAGGTCTGAGCCAATGTCATGCTAGGTATAACTGAGGCGACTAGCCAAAGAGCAAAGTGGATTTTCATGAAAATTCCTTAGTAATCAGATCTAACTAACATAAGATGGTGAGTCTCTGCCTTATGACAGAGTCGAAACTCTGAGGAGGATCGATTAAAACACCAAGCGCTGTCTGGGTTATTAGCCGCCGGTGTTGCCGTCCAATAGTGTTCGGAGCGAGGACTGCTCATACAGTCAGAAATAGTGTCAGAACCTACAACGCAATCAAAAAAGCCTTCGTCAAAAGGATGGTCCTTGATCCCGTCCTGATAAGACTGATAGTTCACAACACTTCGAAGTTCTTCGACTTGCGGCAGTCTCCAATCTTTAAAGCCACATAAGCCCCTAAAATTCACCTCGTTGACATACGATCCAGTCGAGCAATACAGGGGGAATGTTCGGCCAAACAAGTTTTCTTGGTAACCACAGTACGGTGATAACGTCGGTGCTGAGACAGTCAGCGGAGATCCTTTCTCCCCCAGGTACCAACCAGACGCGCCCCCATTTTGCTTCGAATTCGTCTCATACCAGGTGTATGAAAAACTATGCGAACGATAAAGACCGTTGGCCAAGAACTCTTTCGTACTGGTTTCACTAATCGGAGCAAAGGACTCATCTGGCTGTTTGTGCTCAAATACTAAACCCGTTGTATTATCGCGAATACACGACCAGTTTGTTGCAGCACTAGAAAGAGGATTGCCTGACGCATCAAGCTTCGTAAAATCGAAGCCATCTAAGCCGTTATATTTTGGATTAATTCCTTCGCCAACGACGATAAAGGGCTCTGAGTCTATCTCTGCGTCTCGACCGATGGCTGCATCTTGTCGTTCATAGCCAAAAGGTGGCTGCTCATAGTCAAAATATTCCCCGTCCGAGAAACGATTGATACCCGTGTCATTGATACTGACTTGAGAGGCAATAACGAGCGTATACTTCGAGTTTTCTCCCGGCTGGGCTGAAACAAGATCTTCAAGCGAGACCACAACAGTTTCGCCACCCTCTCTTACAGAATCAGATAACACGGTTAAACCTAAATTTTTTTGAGTCTCACCCGGGGAAAATTCGACTGCGAGAGGGTTATCAAAACGATAATCCACACCAAGTTGTGCGGTACCGCTAAGCGCTAAATTAGCTCTAACAACCTGAGATGAAGGCCTGTCCAATTGCACAATCAGATCGACAGCCCCGGCAGCTTCAGACACTTCATCGGAAAAATTCACAAAAGAAACCGAAGGAGATGGATCGTTATCTTTGATCAGCACGCTTGTCGTAACATTACTCTCTAGTTTCGCGATGTCAGAATACGTCGCTGTTACCGTGAAACTCTCATCAAATTCATCAATATCGTCCGCCAGAATCGTAAGGATCGGGGCGTCGAACAGTAATGTATTCGGTGGTATCGTAATGGTGTCAGCAACTAAGACGAAGTCATTGCTATCAGCCGTGCCCTCCTCATACTCAAATACCACTGTAATGGGCTTGCTATATGCGTAGCTCAATCCTACGCGGAGGGTTAATGCCGAGTTTTCGTTGCGCTCAGAGGTGCTGAGAGATGAAGTTAAAGAGAGTACAGGAGGGGCGTCATCGTTTGGAATATCAACAATGTAAATATCCTCTCTTAAGGACAGTTCATCAGGAACAGACAAACTAATTCGAAAATTCTCATCAGCCTCCTCTTCAATGTCAC
This sequence comes from Oleiphilaceae bacterium, assembly GCA_036833965.1. Lineage (GTDB taxonomy): Bacteria > Pseudomonadota > Gammaproteobacteria > Pseudomonadales > Oleiphilaceae > PZPK01. Next base: position 4,529 of record DAITOW010000035.1, on the reverse strand, counting down.
CATATATAGTGAACGGAACGGTCACAGACGTCGTCCCCTTTGCAAAGAACGCAGCGCCTGACTCAAGGTCAAAATCAACGCCCTTCTCTGCAGAGAGTTGCTCTACACTATAAGAGATAGATACATCCTTGTTGATACCTTTGCCCAGTCTAAACTGAAGGTTGTAATCTCTTTGACCAGAGTTTCCTTCTTTAACGGAAGGCAGAACTAGCCATGCACTTGTTTGATTGTCGCTGTCGATCGCATTTTCAGCGCCGCCACATCCAAGAAGAGAAGAAAGCAATAAGGCGATGCAGAAAACACTGATCAATTTTGTTGATGTCATGAACGACGCTCCTTTTTCGTATTGAAAAAAATGCTACATTCATTCGAAATAAATAAGGCAAGCTGAAACTGTGTTTTTTTAACAGTTTCAGCACCCGGAGAATAAAGAGAAAGATGAGATATTTCGTGCCAGCTTCAAGCGATAGGTCAGAGGTTCATGTTTAATAGCAACGCATTAGTAGTCGTCTTTGATGGCGACAAAAGGAAGATCGAAGAGCAACTGAAGCCCTTAATACCTAACACTGATGTCGTGGACTTCGATAAAGTTAAGGATATGCGAGGCTATGATGCCGTTGTTTTTTACGGAATATCAGAGAACCACAACGCCATTCTTCCTGACCTATGCTCCATCATTGGACTAAATACACCACTACTTTACTGCCCAGATCAGGTTGATTTTGACTTTCTAGGGGAGCTCGACGCACTGTTTAATTTAAGTGGCGTATGCTTGTGGAATGACTTTGAAGCCATCGCTAATTTCACATCAACGCTTCTATCTGAGACTGCTCGATCTAAAAGTCTTGAGAGGTTTGGTAGCTCATGAGCAGAAAGCCAATAGTCGTCATTGTTGATGACGTTCATCGCCACCTGAAATTATTCACCCGGTATTTCAAAGAGGATTACGACACTTATTGCTTCCACTCTGGTGAAGAGGCGCTTAAAGAGATCCCCTTTATCAAAGATATAGATGTCATCATAAGTGATGAAGTGATGGACGGCATGGGTGGCCATCAATTTCTAACAAAGGCCAAAGAGATACATCCGGAAGCACGTCGAATTATTACAACAGCCTACAGTCACGAAGATTCACTATTACATAGTTTTTCAGTCGCGAGAGTACATTCTTTTGTCCGAAAACCGTGGGAGCCGGAAAGGCTGCGCACTGCGATCGACAAAAATATCGAAAAGAAGCGCAACGAAGAGAAGATCAGAAGCAAAATCTACAATGTAATTAATGCTTGGGAAAGCACGCTGATCAATGAGAGGCGGGATTATCTTCTAAAGCTTGTCAAACATCATGTGGCGGCTGCCTGCGACGCAGAACATTGCATCAATGAGTTCTTCTCGTGTTTGAATCGCGTTTCGATTGAACCTAGCGAAATCGAGTGGAGTGATGTCGAGTTAGCCGATGCTGAGCTTGAGACGATGATGCTCGAAAAAATGCAGCATGATTTCGAAAAATGTTTTATAGAAGCAAGCGATTCGTCGCTGACACTGCTCTCATGGCTTTCAAAAAACCACCCCAACATCGACCTCGAGTTTTATCCTCCATCAACAACAGCAAAGAACGTAGATGATGATCTTGAGGAAAGTGATCTACGTACGATAAGAGCTCTAGTAACTCTCTTAGCGCATGTGACACGGGGCCGAAGTACGATCACTATTGATTTGCGAACAAAGGTGATCAAGGTATCGTTCAAAACAGATCGCAGCTTCGGATATGGTTTAAAGGATCCCTTATGCGGGTACGAAACTCAGACGATAGAAAGTAATGCAGCGCTACTCTCGTTAGTCGTAAGCGCGCATAACAACAAAGGAACTCTAAAGCTAGAAAATAACTCAGACGTCCTTTGTGGAAGCCTGGTTCTTAACGATGAGGAGCTTATCGGCAACGACCGCAGAGGCGAGGGAGACGCTCAAGCATGAAAGTGTCGATCATCCATTCAAAACTTGCATCAGCAACAGCTTGGGCACAGGCTTTAGAGTCTTATGGAATGGACGGGTCGATTCGTATTTACACAAATATTGACCAAATCACGCACAGAGAACATGACGTCATCTTTCTGATCGAAGCGTACTTGTCGGAAATATCATCTCATAGACCCATTAAATCAGCTCGAAAAGATTTCCCGGGGTGCAAGGTTATTTTAATGGATTGTGATATAGACAGAGTCTCTAAATTCCAGGAGACTCAGCTTGTAAGCGGCGTCATTTTATCTAGCAACACTGTTCTTGAAGGACTTAGCGTAATTAACAATGTCCACTCAGGGCTGACAGGTCAGTTCTTTTACAGAGAGCCGAAATTCAATACGCGACAACAAGCACCTCACGACACATCTGAATCCTATATTGAGCGACTGGGACTTAGCCCCCAGCAAGCCAGGCTTTTCCCGTTGATTCTGTTGGGTATCAGTTACGGAGAGATCGGAAAAGAAATAGGTTTACAAACTTCCTCAGTAAAAACGCAAGCCGGCAGAATCTTTGAAAAGGCCAATGTCAGCAGTAAAGAAGAGCTGCTCAGGAAATTCAGAGTCACAGACCACTAACATCGTCCATTAATTTGCTGATCTCTCGATCTGGATATAATTGAGTTTGTCATCAGGTGACTGCTACCACCTGTTCTCTTGAACTTACCAGCGAGGAAACCACATACATGGCTAATTACTACGCATCTTGTCGAAGCAACTATTTTAACGTCAAAAATGACGAGGCATTCATTGAAGCAATGTCTGCAGTCCCTTCTATTGAACTATGCAGGACAAAAAACGGGTTCGCAATATTAGGTTCCTGTCCAGATGGTTCTGGCTGGCCTTCTTGGGCCTACGATGAGGAAACAGATACCGATATAGAAATTGATCTACCTGACATTGTGTCGAAACACTTAGTCGATAATGACGTCGCTATATTCATGGAGTCAGGCGCAGAAAAACTAAGATACATTTCAGGTTGGGCAGAAGCCATAAACAATAAAGGCGAACGAAAATCTATCAGTCTTAGCCAAATCTATGATCTGGCTGCAGAGCTAGGAACTAGCGTCACTCACGCAGAATACTAATCTCAAGCTAGCCACACAATAGTGTGGCTAGCTCTCGAAGAAATGACGACTGCTACCGTCATTACCCAATTATCTTAGCGAGGATCAGATGAAACGAATCTTAACCTATGTCTACTGTGCAAACGAATACGCAGACTCTGTCCCAGAGGTCTTTACAGCAATTATTAGCGACAAACTCAAGGAGCGAATCAAAACTCTCTCTCAATTAGTAAAAGGTGCGAAGGCTTATCGCATTGAAGAATTCAATTACGAGGGCGCGTGGTCTGGAACTTATCTAGACCCAAGCGAACTGGACGATAAGGGTGTTGATAAAGTTATTGAAGAGCTAGAGGCTGATTCTGAGAGAGTTGAGTGTAATCTACTCGAAGTAACGAGTGCCCACTTCAGATGGAGCAGTGTCCCAAAACACTGTGGGGACGACATGTTACTTACAACGAAACAAATCCCTATTTCTTTCCTGGATAACTCCGAAACCCTGTTTTTGGGTTTGGAATAACGCCTGGCATGCCCTTCACACATGAAGGGCGTCTTTATAATTTGATTATTTCTGGAGAAATCAATGTCCCACTATGTCACGAGTCACGGAAGTTTGGTGTTTAACTCTAAAGAGAGCTTAGAAAAAGCAATTCAACCGTTGCTTAATGGAAATTGGCTAAAGAAAGATGCTGACGAGTATCTCTGGCTCGACGAAGCAGGAAAACCTTTGATGCTGGAAAGTGCCGTTTGTAGTGCAAAAAAATCCTTGACTATACCTTACGCAAGCTATCGAAACTTACACTTCGTTATTGAAGATGTTATTAGCTTGGCTGAATGCGGTGAGTTCAAGTGCTATTCGACGGATGGAGGGTATTACATGCGTTCTTGGGTAAATGGTCAGTATGTAACAGTTGATGATCCGAAAGCGATTGTAAACTTCGCAGGGACGTCAGACGAAGCGGATTTTGACGTTCTTACAATGGGAAGCGACGAATGGGAATCGAAGTACGAAGAAGGTGATTTCTTTGAGACTCTTGGGGATGTGATGGAGGCTGCGTTCGACAGATTATAAAAAAGTGTTCAAGGCGCTGCTACACACCCTGAACGTCTTACCTTAGCGAGGAAAGCTTTAGTAAGGCACTGAGCATATCAAAATGCGTATCTTTAGGGCAATGCAAAGCGGTGATAAAGTTGACCAGTCGGTACTGTCAAACACCGTCAAGATTTCCGCCGGAAATCTTAAGCAAAAAATCATGTAAGCTGTTGATTTAAAAGAAAAAAACAGGCTTTTTATTTTTTAAAAAAAACATTCGCAATATAAAGTCAGAATTACGAAAAAATAAATCGTAAGCTAGTGTTTTATAATAAAAAACCCGTCTTTTTCCGTGTTTTCAACGCTTAGAAGTTCGATCAGAACTTACAACAGACCGTTGGTCATTTGAGCCATAGCAGC
>DAITOW010000034.1:4874-15213 GCA_036833965.1 Oleiphilaceae bacterium | reverse complement strand
ATCCCGGATAGAGGCGGTTCGTCATCTGCTTGCGTGCCTTGCTCGGGTTCCTCTGCTTCGCTCTGGGCCATCGTATTAGGCATGATTGTGGCTTTGGGCAGAACCGTTTCGGTCTTCTTAATCGTTGTTTTCGGGCTCGCCATCAGTGGTTCCACTGTTTTTTGCTCCCCGGGTTTGCCAAAGAATGCAAACAGCGCAAGAGCGAGAACGGGTGGGATAATCAGTAAGACTAGGTTTCTGTTCATTGGCGTCGGGATACTTGGTTTTAATCGTTCGTCGAAGAAGTGTTAGGGAGGTTGTTGGAAGTTTCTTGCTGAGAGAGTCCGGGGGAGTATGCCTCCCCCGAACACGCATAATCAACCTGCTGCTAGTTTACAGGCAAGAGTTGATTCGGCCAGCCATGCTGCGGCCGTTACCACAAGTGATGCCATCTTCAATGTTGGTGTAACTTGGGTACTTAATACCAGCGTTACGCTCAGCATCGTGGTCGGTATACACGCTCGCCATGTTGTAGGTGCGAGGCGTACCCTTGTTTGCATCGTTACAACGGAACGTTGGGCTGCCATAGCGAATGCCCAGGAAGTAGTTGTAATCATTCAGGTCGCTTTCGAGGTGGCGTTTGCCTGAACCTGCACAGCTCATTTGAGAGGCGAGGTTGATGTAGCCATCGTCTTCACCAGTAATCAAGCCAGAGGTTGCACCTTCAAGTCCGGGGAAGCCTTTATAGCCACCCATTACGTAGACTGGCGCAGCAAGGTTTGAGCCGATGTAGCTTTTCACAGCATACGAGTCAAAGGTTTGCAGCCATGCTACGCTTGGGTTGCAGTCCTGGCCCAGGAAGGCAGCATTGATAATGTCATCAAAGAAGCTCCCGTTGCATACGCGGTCTGCGCCCTCTGTACCAGTGATCGCGCCACCAAGAGTAAAGATGCCAGCGATACCTGAGATGGCAGCATTAAAGTTAACGCTAACACCAGAGGTAGCGGTGTAGGCCGTGTTGTAGTTTGGTGAGCCTGCAAGCGCGTTACCTGCAATGTACATCATTTGTGCTGCACCCTGACTGTGGCTGACTACCCAGAAAGTATCATTGGCTGAGCATTGCGTATTTGCTTCCGGGTGGTTAAAGCCATCACCGTTGCCCTGGCGAATCGAAATGATCTGGCGTGCAATCGAACCTGCCGTCTCGTCACGCCACCATGGGTAACCCGCCTCATCAGTGGAGTTATAACCCACGATTGCGTAATTGTCTGAAGAGCCAGAGATCAGTTCGGTGATCGCGCTATTGCCGGCGTATTGGCTGAAGTTGTAGCTGCTCCAGTAATCAAGCGCAGGCTGGTTACTGCCGGACTTGATCGTACCGTTGGTGCCATGGCCGTGTACCATGATGTAGCAGTTGTCTGCCATTGCCTGGCTTGCGCCAAATGCAAGAGCAGATCCTAATAATAGTCGGGTTAGAAACCCCGGTTTCTTCATTTTTTTTGACATTTTCAGGCCTTTTGGAAAGGTGGATTTTGTTTTTATTGTGCTTCCTGCTTCGGTCAATGCCGATGTACACCTGGGGGTTCCCTAGAACGTCCTATTATTCGGAAAACGGGGAAGGATGACCATTGCAATTATGGACATAGTGGTGGCCGCTGAGGTCAAGTAGTGATTTTTGCCTGCTGATATTCTTTGGGTGATACACCTTCCCAACGCTTGAATGCCCTGCTGAATGAGCTGGCATCGTTGTAACCAAGCGTGATGGCAATTTCCTGAATGGTTCTTCGGTTTTCACCCAGCAATTGCACGGCAGAGGCTCTTCTTTGTTCATCGACCAGCGACTGGAAGCTATGTCCGTGCTGCTGAAGATGACGGCGTAGACTACGCGAAGACATGCAAAGCTGTGCCGCGGTTGTGTCCAGACATACGGTGCTCAGTGCGTTCTTTTTAATGATTGCCCGGGTACGGGAAACGATATCGTTCGCGGTGAGGTTGTGAATGTGATCCTGAGCTTTTCGATCATTTCTTCGCGCAAGTTCCGGGTTGGAAAAGATCAGCTTTCGTGAGAGCAGGCTCTTGGGCAGCAATACCCGGTTTTTAGGCTGTTCAAAGCGCACAGTATCAGAAAAAAACTCACCGTAATGGTAACCCTTTTCCGGTCGTGGATAGCTGAACTCGAAGATGAGCGGGATGTTCTTTTCGCCCAGGCAGAAACAACCGAATGCGTACAGAATGGCGTAGAGATATTCGATGTAAAAGGGAAGCGTCGGCCCGAAGTCGATGTGGGGAACGATACTGAATTCACCCCACTGATCGGTAATGTCAAAGCAAAGATCAAACTGGTTTGTCCAGAGTTTGTAATACTCACTCAGGAGCAGCATGCCTTCAAGCACGTTGTCGCAGCTCATTACTCGGCTTGCAAGCAGACTGTCGTGATTGATGAAGTCCTGCTCGCCCAGTTTTGCTCCAAAGCTCATGTCGGGAGCATGTTGAATTGCATTCAGAAGGAGTTGCTGGTGCTGGAAACCGTTCAGTTCAATGTCGCGGCGCATTAGCTGGCCTTCCTCTATGCCCGTATTACGCAGCAAGTCAGGCAGACACACGCCCTGTCTGATCAATAGCTTGATCAGAGGCTTTATCTGTTTGATGTTAAGAGCGATGGCCTTTGGTTTTGGTTTTACAAAGCCTTCTCGATCTTCAATGTTGCATACAAGAGACATAAATTCGACGCCGCTCAACGAAAGGGTTGAGATTATTACAAGACATCAATGTACATCAGTTGCCTTAATTTTGATCATTAACAAGTAGCGGAACTAAAATTGGTTCACAAAAAAAGGTGAGCAATAGTTGCTCACCTTTTTCCTGTTACTTGCCGTTTAAGGGAATACAAATTCGCCTTTCACAGGGAAGTGGTCAGATAGATCCCAGCGACCCCAGTGCTCTGACGCGGTGCTGCGAGGTAGGAGCAGGGTGTTGCTTGAAGTGATCGGAGTAACGTGTTCGTTTGAATAAAGCACGTAGTCCAGGTACTCGTTATAGGTGTCATCTGCATAAACGTTAGCAGGGCCCGCGTAAGAGTATGGATAGTCACCTAGTGCCATTGGTTCTGTCGCATCAAGAACGCTCATCAGGTCATTACGCTCCTGAGGGAAATTTTCCTTATCGACATTAAAGTCGCCCGCGTAAATAACAGGCTCATTTGCCGGGATATTTTTGCTGTCTTTAAAGGCTTTAAGTTCTGCAAGGTGCTCAAAGCGGTTTGCGATGTCTTCCGGAGTGGTGAAGGCGCGAACGTGTGTACCGAAAAGATTGTAGATTTTGCCCAACTTGTTGATTCGGGCGTAAACAGCGCCTTTGGAAGCAAGGCAGTCTTCGCTGATACAGGCTTGGTAAACGATGTTGTCTTCAACTTCGATTGGCCATTTTGACGCGATAAAAACGCCGCCGTTAAGAACTCGGCCAAGTTCGAATGGGATTTCAGTCAGGTAAGGGTATTCGCTGCTGATGTGGTCACGGAAGTAGTTAGATGACGCAAGGTCATGAGCTTCCTGGAATACGATGGCATCATAGCCCGGAGTAACCATGTGCGCGATTGTGTGGAATCGGTCGTAAGTGTTTTCTGCTTCGATGCCAGGAAGAAGTCCCCAGATGTTGTACGTCAAGACATTGAAGCTGTTAGCGCTCAGCTCATCACGGCTCTGTGCAGCAAAGTTAGGCTGGATGATGTAGTGGAAATCATCGCCGGATGTGCGTGCATAGCTTGCTTTGTATGCAAGTTGCGCGTCTTGGCCGTCAAAGTGGATGTTCTGGGTGTAAATGGAGCGATCATCTTTCCAGCTATCGTAGTTTGCAGTGTGATAGATGTTGCTGAAGTTCCAGGTGCCTTTTAGCTTTTGCTGAAGAACAGCTGAAGAGGTTTGGCCCTGAACGGTTGTTGTAAACCAGTAGGTTTTGCCCCATTTGATGCCCTGATCACGGTTCATGCGCAAGAATCTGACGGTGCCCATAGGTGGAACAGAGTGAGCAAGTTGCTCCCACTCGTTGCCGTGTGTGATGTTGTCATAGCCGGTCTGAACAGTGTTCAGAGTCAGGGTTTCGGTGGTGCTGTTGGTAAGGTAGATATACGATTCAGCAAAAGCTGTGCTCGCAAATGCCATGCTCAGGAGCAGGGCTGCTATCAGACGCGTTTTCATAATTCATGTCCGGATTCAGGTTGAAAGTGATTTCGTATTTTTCAGCCGTTATAGTGTTTTTTGGCTGGCGCGGATATTAACAGCGTGTCAGGCGGAAAATCCGGAAAACAATCATGCTGTGAGAATTTGGCAGTAAAAGTTTGTAAAATGGCCACATCTGCCAAGTCGTTGGCCTGCGGGATTTTAGGCATTAAAAAGCCCACCGTGTGGGTGGGCTTTTTGTTTCTTGTATTGCGCATCAAAAAACGAATGCGCGAGCCGATCTTACATGTTCGGGTAGTTCGGACCGCCGCCACCTTCTGGTGTTACCCAGGTGATGTTCTGTGCAGGGTCTTTAATGTCACATGTTTTACAGTGAACACAGTTTTGAGCGTTGATCTGGAAGCGCTTGCTGCCGTCTTCTACGCTTTCAACGACTTCGTATACGCCAGCTGGGCAGTAACGTTGCGCCGGTTCATTGTATTTCGGCAGGTTTTGCTGAATCGGGATGTCCGGGTTGGTCAGAACCAGGTGGCACTTCTGGTCTTCTTCGTGGTTTGTGTTGGACAGGAACACCGAAGACAGGCGATCAAATGTCAAAGTGCCATCCGGTTTCGGGTAGTTAATGGCATTGCACTCAGACGCAGGCTTAAGCGTTGCGTAGTCCGGAGTTGTGTCGCGGAATGTAATTGGCAAACTGCGGCGCAAGATGTTTTGCTCGAAGAATGCGATGGCGCCGCCAATAATGTTGCCGAACTTGTGCATGGCAGGACCAAAGTTACGCTCATCGTAAAGCTCTTTGTACAACCAGCTGCTTTCAAACATCTTGGTGAAGTTCGTTAGCTCTTCTCGGCCTTCTGATCCGTTGTTCAGTGCTTCAAATACCGCTTCGGCACCAAGAATGCCGGACTTCATTGCGGTGTGAGAGCCCTTGATTTTCGATGAGTTCAAGGTGCCTGCATCACAGCCAAGCAATAGGCCGCCAGGGAAGGTCATCTTTGGCAGGGCGTTATAACCGCCTTTGGCGATCGCTCGGGCGCCGTATGCTACGCGCTTGCCATCCTTGAGATATTTGCTGATCTCAGGGTGGTGTTTGAGGCGCTGAAATTCTTCAAACGGACTAACGTGCGGATTGGAGTAAGACAGGTCTGTGATCAAGCCCACATACACCTGATTGTTTTCCAGATGATATAGGAAAGAGCCACCCGTAGAGCCGCTTTCGTTAAGTGGCCAGCCGGTTGTGTGGACGACTTTACCCGGCTCGCTAAGCTCAGGCTTAATATCCCATAGTTCCTTGATACCGATACCGTAGTGTTGTGGGTCTTTGCCCGCATCAAGACCGAAGTTGCTGATCAGTGTTTTGCCAAGATGACCTCGACAGCCTTCAGTGAATAGCGTGTACTTGGCTAACAGTTCCATGCCCGGCATGAAGGTGTCTTTTTCTGTGCCATCTGCACCAACGCCCATGTCGCCCGTCAGAACGCCACGTACGCTGCCGTCTTCATTATAAAGAACTTCTGATGCTGCGAATCCGGGATAAACCTCTGCACCAAGACCTTCTGCCTGTTCTGCTAACCAGCGGCACAGGTTTCCAAGGCTAATAATATAATTGCCTTCGTTGTGCATGTTTTTGGGAACGAATGCATTAGGTACCTTGGTTGCGGAATCCTGATTGCGCAAGATGAAAATGTCATCGCCTGTCACCGCTGTATTTAGGGGGGCGCCCAGCTCTTTCCAGTTAGGGAAAAGTTCGTTCAGAGCAGTAGGCTCAAAAACGGTACCCGCTAGGATGTGCGCGCCAACTTCAGAGCCTTTCTCTACAACGCAAACAGTCAGCTCTTTTTCAGCTTCCTGGGCAAGTTGAAGAATACGGCACGCGGCAGATAGGCCGGCGGGACCACCACCAACGATGAGTACATCAAACTCCATTGATTCTCGTTCCACGTTCGGTCTCCTGTGTTCTGTCTAAGTATAAGCAGCCTTCTATTTAGCTGTTCAGGCTGACTGTCATCAAAATATGGTGTGGGCGTGCTGGTAAAAAGCCGACCCCTGAATTTGCGCGCGATTATACAGATAAAAAGGCAATTGCGCATTAGCGTAAGCGCTATAATTCAAACACCCGTTTGAATTTTACACGAAAGTCGTTTCTCTGCAAAAAAAAGTGTCACGAAGCATCCGCTTGTATGCGGTTTGCGTATTGATTCGTACGAGACGGGCTGATTATTACTGTGGTTAATGATGGTCATGCCGCCTAATTTTTGGGCAAGTATTGACCCTCAAAGCCTTTATCGGCAGTATTATGCGCTCCGCGAAGTCGGGGTAGCACGGGTTTGGCCAGCTAAGTTGTTGAAACGATTGCATTAATGGTCCTCGCGCCCGTATCGAGTGCAAGTAGAAAATGCTGCTTGCGCCGTCAATTCATTAATTGTTAAGAATGAGGAATCTATGAAGGTTCTTGTCGCTGTCAAACGAGTTATTGACTACAACGTCAAAGTACGGGTTAAGGCCGACAATTCAGATGTCGATCTTACTAACATCAAAATGGCAATGAACCCATTTTGTGAAATCGCAGTTGAAGAAGCTGTTCGTTTAAAAGAGAAAGGTATCGCGACAGAGATTGTTGTCGTTTCGATCGGTCCTAAAGTAGCCCAAGAGCAAATTCGTACAGCTCTGGCACTGGGTGCAGACCGCGGTATTCTGGTTGAAACGGACGAGCAAGTTCAATCATTGCAAGCTGCAAAAATTCTTAAAGCGATCGTCGACGAAGAGCAACCGCAACTGGTTATCCTCGGTAAGCAGTCGATCGACTCAGACAACAACCAGACTGGTCAAATGCTTGCGGCATTGACAGGCATGGGACAAGGCACATTTGCTTCTGAAGTGGTTGTTGACGGTGATAGCGTAAATGTAACGCGTGAAGTAGACGGTGGTTTGATGACCGTTGGTCTTAAGCTTCCTGCAGTCGTGACAACGGATCTACGTTTGAACGAGCCACGCTACGCTTCCCTTCCGAACATTATGAAGGCGAAGAAAAAGCCTCTGGATACCAAGTCTCCAGCAGACTTCGGTGTCGAACTGAACGCAAGCCTGACTACTTTGAAAGTCGAAGAGCCACCTAAGCGTTCAGCGGGTATCAAGGTCGCAGATGTTGCAGAGCTTGTTGATAAATTGAAAAACGAAGCGAAGGTGATCTAAATGAGTATTCTAGTTATTGCAGATCATGATAATGGCAGCTTGAAGCCGGTTACTCTTAACGTTCTCGCAGCAGCAACTGCTATCGGTGGTGACATCGACGTTCTTGTTGCGGGTGAAGGTTGTGGTGCGGCTGCTGAGGCTGCGGCAAAGGCTGCAGGCGTTTCTAAAGTTCTGGTTGCTGACAACGCTGTTTACGGTCATCAACTTGCTGAAAACCTTTCTTTGTTGGTTGCAGATTTGGGCAAGGCTTACTCGCACGTTCTGACTTCTGCCGGAACGACGGGTAAAGACTTCCTTCCTCGCGTGGCAGCTCTTCTGGACGTTGCTCAGATTTCTGACATTATCAAAGTTGAGTCAGCAGACACTTTCGTTCGACCCATCTATGCTGGTAATGCGATTGCAACAGTTCAATCCAGCGATGCAATCAAGGTTATCACTGTTCGCGGTACTGCTTTCGATCCAGTCGCTGCTGAGGGTGGATCTGCAGCCGTTGAAGCGATTGATAACGTGAAAGATGCGGGCGTTTCTTCTTTCGTAAGCGAGGAAATGGCTGTTTCTGATCGTCCTGAACTAACTGCTGCAGACATCGTTATCTCTGGCGGTCGCGGTATGCAGAACGGCGATAACTTCAAAATGCTTGAGAAAGTTGCTGATAAGCTTGGCGCAGCGATGGGTGCATCCCGTGCTGCAGTTGACGCAGGCTTCGTTCCAAACGATATGCAGGTCGGTCAAACAGGTAAGATTGTTGCTCCAAACCTCTACATCGCAGTTGGTATCTCTGGAGCGATTCAGCACTTGGCTGGTATGTCTGGCTCCAAGGTGATCGTGGCGATCAACAAGGACGAAGAAGCACCGATCTTCCAGGTTGCAGATTACGGTCTTGTTGCTGATCTGTTTGAAGCAGTTCCTGAATTGGAAGCAGCGCTTTAAACGACAAGATCTGAGCGGGAAAACATTCCGGTTTGAATCAAAAAATGCCGCTTATTAGCGGCATTTTTTTTGCGTGTGAGTTGACGTTTTTTATAGCAGAACAAGAAATTTGAGCTTTAATTGCAGCAGCGATTAAATCAGGAGTTTTGTATGCGTCAGTATTTGTTGTCGGCCTTTTGTGTGTTGCTTACCGCTTGCGGTTCAGATAGCTCGGTGGAGGAAAAACTGGGCGATGAATTAATCGACACGCGCGCGGTGACAACCAGTCTGCACGATAAAATCGGTGCAAGTGTGGTGATGGATGCGCATGAAGTGCATTGTGGCCATGATAGTGATCACTCTCTGGGTTACAGTTGGAACTTGTTGACGAAGCCCTCCGGGTCGTCAGCCGCATTGAATGCGAAGGATCTTGCGAAAGCCGGATTTACTGCAGATTCCGTGGGTACGTATGAGGCGGAGTTGGATCTTACTTGCCTGACTTATGCCGAAAAGAAAATTACCTTTACTGTCGAAATTACTTCCCTTTCAGAGAATGCTCAGCCGGTCGCACAAACGCCTTTTATTCTTCACAGCGCGAAGCAGGGTAGTAGGATCCAGCTAGATGGGAGCAGAAGCTATGATAGAGACGGTGATGCTCTAACGTATTTATGGACTCTAAGTAAGCGGCCGACGGGTTCCAGTGCAAGTTTTGATGACCCGACCTCAGGTCAGCCGAGCTTTATCGCGGATGTTGCGGGAGAGTATGAATATACTCTGGTCGTAAATGACGGAACCGTCGATTCTGATCCGATAACCCTGCCTTTAACTGTTACCCCTATCGGCCAGAACGCAAGGCCAATTGCAGACGCCGGCCATGATCAGCGAGTGAGCGTGGGGCAGATGGTAACCCTTCATGGGTTTGGTAGTTACGACCCGGACGGGGATGTGATTACCTACAAGTGGAGCTTAAATGCCGAACCCACTGGCTCAAACATGCTGGCCTCAATTTATGGTTCAGGCTCCGGTTTTGATCGAACCAGTTCCGAGCCTGTTTTTACGCCCACAACGATTGGAGAATATACCTTTAAGCTTGAAGTGAGCGACGCTTCGCACACCAGTGTTCCGTCGGTAGTGCACATTCAAGTGGAAGCAGCACAGCACAGCACTAGTCTATACACAAAGCTGTTAGGTATGGGGCTTGATAGCACGGATGCCCATCACCTGATTGATAAGCACAATTCGGAGGCTCTTGCTGTTGCGAATGCTGCGAGTCCAATTTTTGGCGGGATCATATTAACGGATGATACTTTCAGGCAGTCAACGGACTCAGGTGGTGATTTCTTTAAGGCTGTTGGATACCAACTAACTGACTGGCAGGAGCGCCACAAAACGCGTTTTAAAAAGATGTTTGGGCGGGTTGCGTTCGTTATCAATAGTCAGCGCTTTGCAAATGCTTTTAATGCTCAGGTGGGGTTGCTAGATCCGACCCACCAAGGAACCAATGCTTTGGCCTTGCCTGCGAATATCAATAACTACACAAGTAATATTCTCGCATCAATTACTTATCCTTCAAGCTATGCAGAATTCAAAGCTGCTATTAATAGTGTGCTTGATGACGAAATAGCTCAAAATAATCGCAAGTTACGTTTCTACTTATCGACCACCGAGTCTGGCACAGCATATGGAGGTAGGCCATTGCGTTTAGGTGTTGAGCAAAAAGGTATGATGGGCGACGCCAACTCGAAAGGAGAAGTATGGACTGTAAATCAGGCTGCCGGGCTTGCGATGCATGAGCTTATGCACAGCGTAGGTTACGATCATGATCCGAGTAATGCGACTACAACGCTGAAGCCAAATAATATTCCTTATTTTGTGCAGATAATATCGTCCTATCAGGAGACTGATATTTTTAACACTTACTGCGGGGGTTCGGCTGCATGTAGCTCACAGAATATTAAATATGGATATCCAGACGCCTTGCTGACCTATTACTTTGGAAATAACTAGGGTAACTTGGCGATAGGCTATTAAAAAAGCCCCGCCAGTTGCGTGCTGGCGGGGCTTTGCTTTTTCTAAAAAACTGT
>DAITOW010000034.1:1454-4774 GCA_036833965.1 Oleiphilaceae bacterium | reverse complement strand
GCGAGATCCAGACCACGATATTCGTCTTCTTCGTCAGCGCGCAAGCCGGTAATGACATCAACCACTTTCAAAATGATCCATGTAACTACAGCTGTGTAGGCGATGGTGCTGCCGATACCGATAAGTTGAGCCCAAACCTGCTCGCCGATGCTTGAGTTGCCGTCACCAAAGCCGTAGCCGCTAAATGCGCCCAATTCGCCTGCTGCAAAAATACCGACAAGGAACGAGCCTAAAATGCCGCCCACCCCGTGGACAGGGAATACGTCCAGAGAGTCGTCAATTTTTAGTTTTTGCTTAATAAACATCGTTGCATAGAAGCATATAACGCCAGCACTTAGGCCGATTACGATAGCTGCCGCCGGGCTGACCGAACCAGATGCAGGTGTGATTGTGCCGAGTCCGGCAACCATGCCGGTGACGATACCGAGTACCGATGGCTTGCCGAACTTCTTCCATTCACAGACCATCCAGGCCAATGAACCCATCGCTGCGGAAAGATGCGTAGCGATAAGAGCCATGGCGGCGTCTTCATTGGCTCCTAACGCAGAGCCTGCATTGAAACCGAACCAGCCAACCCAAAGCATGCCCGCGCCGGTGACGGTCATGGTCATGTTATGCGGTGGCATTGCGGTTTGTGGCCAGTTTTTGCGATTGCCGATAACGAGTGCTGCGACAAGCGCTGCAACACCGGCAGTAATGTGTACTACGATACCGCCTGCAAAATCCAGTACGCCAAGCTCGCTGAGCCAGCCGCCGCCCCATACCCAGTGACAGACAGGTGCATAAACGGCGAGCAACCAGATGCTGCTGAACAGAAGCATGGAGGAGAACTTCATTCGCTCAGCGAAAGCACCAACGATAAGGGCTGGGGTGATCACTGCGAACGTCATCTGGAAAGCGGCAAACAAACCTTCGGGAATGGTGCCGGAAATAGAATCTTTAGTGACTTGTGCCATGAACAGGTTGTCCAGACCTCCAACAAAGGCGCTGCCTTCGCTGAATGCAAGAGAGTAACCCGCAACATACCAAAGAACGGACATCAGGCAGGTTAGCGCGAAACACTGCATCAATACCGAAAGTACGTTTTTGCTTCGGACAAGGCCCGCATAGAAAAGCGAAAGGCCGGGGATTGTCATAAAGAGAACGAGCGCTGTGGCTGTCAGAATCCAGGCTGTGTCTGCGCCTGAGACGCCACCTTCTGCGAAGGCCAGGCCCGGCATGACCAATGTGGCCATAGTAAGGAGTTTAAACATGTGATTTCCTGAGCTTGTTGTGTTCGTTTTTTGTTATTAATGGCGCCTAAACGGCGTCGTTGCCGGTCTCGCCAGTACGGATGCGGATCGCTTGTTCCATGTCGCTAACGAAAATCTTGCCGTCACCAATCTTGCCGCTGTTAGCAGAATTGCAAATAGCTTCTACAGCCTGGTCAACAACGTCGTCACTCACGACAAGTTCCAACTTGAGTTTTGGCACGAAATCGATGACGTATTCTGCGCCACGGTAAAGTTCAGTATGACCTTTTTGCCGACCAAAGCCTTTGACTTCGGTGATCGTCATACCTGCCAGCCCGATATCTGTTAGTGCAGTACGAACATCTTCTAATTTGAATGGCTTGATGATTGCTGTGATGAGTTTCATAGGGTGACTCTCCGGTGCAAACCTAAAGAATTTGCTGGTTAAAAAGTAAGCGTTATTGTTTGTTGTGTAGCTGCCCTCTGCGGGGCAGTGCTAAGCTAATCAACTTGGGCTCCCTTTTCAAGACAATACAAGAACTTGGCAATGCTACAGGTCAAACTTTCGACATTTTATTTCTTCTACTTCGCGTTGCTTGGGGTCACAGCTCCCTATCTGAGTTTGTTTCTGGATTACGAGGGATTTTCTGCGGTAGAGGTGGGCCAGCTTACCAGCTTATTGATGGCGACCAAGGTGGTGGCTCCGAATATTTGGGGAGCAGTTGCAGATCGAACGCAAAAGCGTTTGGCGCTGGTTCGTTTCGGTGCCTTTGCCACGCTTGTGGCCTACACCGGGCTTTTTGTGGCAGAAGGGTTTTGGCAATACGCCGCCATGATTATCCTGTTCAGTTTTTTCTGGAACGCCATCTTGCCCCAGTTTGAGGTCATTACTTTGCATAGCCTGCACGGTGAGACGAATCGCTACAGTCTGATTCGCTTGTGGGGCTCTATTGGTTTTGTTGCTTCTGTGGTTGGGCTTGGTTGGCTGTTTGAGGTTTTTGGCATTGCTTACTTTGTGCCTGCCTTGTTTGGCGTTATTACCGCTATTTTTTTGGCAAGTTTGCTGGGCTTTAATGAGCCGAAAGGTTCTCACGATCATGCGAGCGCGCCTTCCGGGCTCTTAGGTGAGGTAAAGCGAGGTGGCGCCTATCTGTTTTTCGGCGTGTGTTTTCTTCTGCAGATGTCCCATGGTGCTTATTACTCCTATTACAGCTTGCACCTTGAGTCGCTGGGTTATGACAAACTTCAGATAGGAGGTTTATGGGCGCTGGGGGTCATTGCAGAGATTCTTTTGTTCATGGTGATGCACTTCTGGCATAACAGGCACTCTGTCAAAACGATCATGACGATCGCGCTGTCATTCAGCGCATTGCGCTGGTTAATGATCGCCGGTTTCAGTGATCTTGCATGGGTGCTGGTGTTAGCCCAAATTCTCCATGCATTTTCCTTCGGCGCGATGCATGCCGCATCTATTTACTTCGTGCATCACCATTTCTCTTTGGCAAATCAGGGGCGGGCACAAGCGATGTACAGCAGTCTCGGTTTCGGCTTGGGTGGTGCACTGGGCGCATTACTGATGGCAAGTATGGTTGATATGCTTGGATATCAGGGTTTGTTTTTGGTGAGTGCGATCGTCGTTTGCGTCAGCTTTTTCTTGCTGAGGCCGATTCAGGCCCCGTCATAAATTTACCGCAAGAAGCTAATTCTAATCGCGCTCTTCGTAGTCGCTATCGTTCGCAATTAACTGTTTGAAAAAAATCCGGTTTTAAATTGGTCGAAAATAAAATTAGTGACTATGCTTTCCTTAATCGACCTAAACTGTCTGAAGTATACGAAGGGCGGTTAGGTAGTTCGATAATAATATCGGTTTCCCTAGATCTCTTTTGTGTTCCCGCTTGAGCACTGAAGTGAAATATCGCAATTTCCGGCGATTGAATAAATGGAGTAGCGTTCGATGACAAACAAAAACCCGTTGTCGCGACAGTTTCGTAAGTTGCCTTTGGCGCTTGCCGTTGCGGCCTCCTTCTCTACACCCGCCAGTGCTTTTCAGTTTTTTGTAGGCGATTACGAAGCAAGTATAGATACCAC
>DAITOW010000034.1:0-1354 GCA_036833965.1 Oleiphilaceae bacterium | reverse complement strand
TCGATCAACAGTGACGATGGCAACCTGAACTTTGCCAAAGGCGATACCTACTCTGAAACAATCAAAGGTACGACAGACTTTCTGATTCGTGGCGAGACGTTTGGTGCGTTTGCGCGAGCCAAGTATTACTATGACTTTGTACTGGAAGATGAGGACTTTGCATCTGACGGCATTAACCCGCCTCGCCAGTTAAGTAAGGATGGTAAAGACAATGCTTCAGGCATCGAGTTAATGGATGCCTACGTGTACGGCGACTTTTATCTCGGTGATATGCCTTTGAGCGTGAAGCTCGGTAAGCAGGTGGTGAGCTGGGGCGAATCGACCTTTATCATCAACGGGATTAACGTCATTAACCCGGTTGATCTTCCGGCATTCAGAACGCCAGGCGCTGAGATAAAAGATATCTTGTTGCCGGTAAACATGCTTTACGGTTCTCTTGGTTTGACTGAAAACGTAGGCGTTGAAGCCTTTATTCAGTTGGAATATGAGAAAACCCGTATTGATGATTGTGGAACTTTCTTCTCTTCCAACGACTATGTTGCCGATGGTTGTGGTCCGGTTTATGTTCAAAATACTTGGTCCGAAACGGACAACAAGCTTGGATTGGGCGGTACTCCTCTGACAGTTGATCGTGAAGGTGACAAGTTGCCACCTGATACCGATCAGTTTGGTGCAGCGCTACGTTGGTATGTGCCAGAGCTGAATGACACGGAATTTGGCTTTTACTACATTCAGTATCACAGTCGTTTCCCTAATGTCAGCGGCAAGAGCGGCAACTCGAAAGACGACTTTGCATCTGCTGCTTATCAAACGGAATACGCTGAAGATATCAAGCTTTACGGGATTAGTTTTAATACCACGACGCCTGGGGGCTTATCCCTTGCTGGCGAATACTCATTCAAGCAAGATGCTCCAATCCAGTTGAATTCACAAGACTTGTTGTTTGGTGCGATTGGTCAAGAGTACTCGCCAGTGTTTCAGGATCGTGTACCAGATGCGAATGGTGATGGACTAGTGACCGATGCTGATGCAGTACAGTCAGGATTCTACGGCACAGATCAACCGGGTTTTGATCGATATAACATTTCGCAGCTTCAATTCACCGGTATTTCGTTTATTGATCAAACTATGGGCGCAAGCCGATTGGCGATTGTGGGTGAGATTGGTGCCACCTATGTGCATGACTTGCCTGATGTCGATGAAATGCGCTACGGCCGCTATGACCAATCAGGTTTTGGTTTGACGCCAGATTACTTAGGGGCGGGCGCGTTAACCGTCTGTAGCGCTCTCAATCCGTACGGTATCTGTGACAAAGAAGGCTACACCACTGACTTCTCTTGGGGTTATCGCGTGC
>DAITOW010000033.1:0-15284 GCA_036833965.1 Oleiphilaceae bacterium | reverse complement strand
CGACATATTGAGATGCGCAGCAATATGATTCGTCGAAACATTTCTCTCGCCCCGCTCATTAAACAACTCAAGACTCTCGAGAATAATCCGTTCTTTTGTTTTCATTATGGAAGCCGTCAATCCTTAAAATTTCAATTCTGTGCGGAGTTAACGCTTGAGTCATTTCGACCCAAACTAAATGCTAAAAACCCAATAGGTGATAATTTCGGCAACCGCATTGACTTGTTAGAGTATATACTCTAATTTGCGATTTTACAGTCCCAAATAAGATAAAACGCGCTCCAAGGCCGCGCTAAACCGGAGGAATCCACATGGTTGCTGAGGTAGTCCAAATTTCTGAAAGTAAATCCCAAATCAAGAAGATGAAAAACATCTTCCAAGAACAGACAAAGGCATTTCGTCGTAATCCGATGCCAAGCTATCAAGAGCGTGTTGCCAATCTTAAAAAGCTGCGTCAGGCGATTCTTGATCACGAAGAAATGTTTATTGAGAAAATATCCGCAGACTTTTCAGGCCGCTCCGCGGATGAAACCCGTTTGGCCGAGATCATGCCGGTGCTCCATACCATCGATTACACCCTTAAAAACCTGAAGGGCTGGATGCAAACGGAAAAGAAAAAGGTGTCTGCCCTGTTTATGCCTGCAAGCACGAGGGTGCAATATCAACCTATGGGCGTGATAGGCATTATCTCTCCATGGAACTATACCCTGTCGCTTTCTCTTGGACCGCTCGTTTCAGCGCTGGCCGCTGGCAACCGCACAATGATCAAAATGTCCGAATTCACGCCGGTCACTTCCGCCTATGTTGAGGAATTGCTTGCCAAAATCTTCCCGCAAAATCTTGTCGCTGTAATCAACGGTGACGCAGATGTTGCCGTCGCTTTCTCTGACATTCCCTGGAATCATTTACTCTTTACAGGTTCAACCAGTGTCGGTCGCCACGTTATGCGCGCCGCTTCCGCCAACCTGACGCCGGTAACACTTGAGCTCGGTGGTAAATCACCCACCATTATTTCTGAAACCGTCGATCTGGATGAGGCAGTCAAACCTATCGTATTCGGCAAGGCATTTAATGCAGGTCAAACCTGTATTGCTCCTGATTACATTCTTTGTCCAGAGCACAGAATCGATGCCTTTGTTGATCGCTTCCAAAGCTCTTTCGCGGAAATGTACCCGACGCTCAAACATAACGATGACTTCACCTCTGTCATCAATGATCGTCAGTATCAGCGACTACAGAGCTACATTAAGGATGCAGAAAAGAAAGGCGCCACCGTGATCGAGTGCAATCATGCCGGCGAAGATATGGCGAAAGGCACGCGCAAGATGCCAATTCATCTGGTGCTTAATCCAACCGAAGACATGCTCTGCATGCAAGACGAGATTTTCGGACCGATCTTGCCAATCATTGGCATCAAATCCCTTGAGGATGCTGTCGACTTCATTAATGACCGTCCGTCACCTTTGGCTCTCTATTACTTTGGCCACGATAAAGACGAGCAAGGTTTTGTGCTAGACCATGTCCGCTCTGGCGGCGTATGCCTCAACGATACCCTATCCCACTTCGCCCAGGAAGATTTGCACTTCGGCGGCGTTGGCGAATCAGGAATGGGCGCATACCATGGCGAAGAAGGCTTCCTGACCTTCTCTCACAAAAAACCTATTTTCGCCAAAGGCAAAATCAACAGCACCAAGTTTGCGTACCCTCCATACGGTACAGCAATCCATAAATTAATCTTTTCTATCTTTATGCGATAGATCTTTCAGGGCGCTCATTGAGCGCCCTCTTCCCCGCTCTTCCGATTGTCAGAACGCCCAGATTTGTTTACTATTCAGCCCTTATTCTATCTGGCACAACAAGCATAGAAGTCGTATCAAAGCGAACCATAGAAAAGACTTCCTGCAGAGGCGAATGCATGACAACGGTTATCTATCCGGGCACTTTTGACCCCATTACAAACGGCCATACCAATTTGGTCGAACGCGCAAAGCGTGTTTTCGACAAAATCATCATCGCTGTTGCAGCGAGCCCGAAAAAGCAGCCTCTATTTCCTTTGGAGCAACGTGTTGAGCTCGCCAAAGAAGTGCTCTCTCATGTAGATAACATTGAAGTGATCGGCTTCGAGAACTTGCTTGCCGAGTTTGTCCGCGAGCATCAGGGCAACGTGATTCTGCGTGGTCTACGCGCGGTGTCGGACTTCGAATTTGAATTCCAGCTTGCCGACATGAATCGCCGTCTTGTCCCGCAAGCAGAAAGTATATTCCTGACGCCAGATAATCACTTGTCTTATATTTCCTCGACACTGATCCGGGAAATTGCAGTGTTAGGAGGAAATGTCGATGAGTTTGTTCATCCGGCCGTCTCTCAGGCACTCAAAACACATTTCAAGAACCGGTAATTTGATCTATTTATTTGATCCGTTTATCTGACCCTTTTAGAAATAGGAAGTACCCATGGCACTAATCATCACTGATGACTGCATTAACTGTGACGTGTGTGAGCCGGAGTGCCCGAATGAGGCAATTTCTCCCGGCGAAGAGATTTACGAAATCGATCCAAAAAAATGTACCGAATGTGTCGGTCATTATGATGAGCCGCAGTGCCAGCAAGTATGCCCTGTAGACTGCATTCCACTCGACCCCGACAACGAAGAGACTCAAGACGAACTCATGGCGAAGTACATCCGCCTGACGTCGGCTTAAGTCATTTTTATCTGAATTAATCTTATATTCAGACTACACTTATCCTACAGCACGATGCCTTATCGCTTGGCACTCAGACAACCGCAGTAGGAACTGTATGAGCAAGGATCAAGAAAGTAGCGAAACAGAAAACCCCTTAACACCCGAGCAGCGTCTCGAGCTTCTTGAGGGAAAAGTTGGCAAAAACAGGATTGTCCTGATGTTTGTCGCGCTTATTTTAATCGTTACACTCTCAGCATCCATTACTGCTTTCATCATCTACCTGTTTGGTAGCAGTCCTTCCGGTTCTGACAACAACTCGGAGACCGCCCAGATACTGGAAGGTCAAGCAGAACTGCTTGAACAATACGACATTCGTCTCGCAGAGTTGAGCGCGCAGCTCAAAACTCTGGACAGCAAAATCCAGAACTCATCAAACGCAACAATACAGCGCGTGCTCGTAGAACAAGAGCAGGCCAAACAAAAATTCATGGATACTGTGCGTTCGGCCATTTACGATCTGGCGCACATGGTGCCCGGCTCAAGGTCCTGGCTGGAACTCTATAGCGAGCAACTGGATGCTGCGACGGTGAAAAGCCAGCAGCGCGAAAAAACACTGAAGGAGCTGCAAACAGCTGAGCCGGTTTCCGATAAAGATCCGTTCTTCGGTGACGACTTTTAGCAAATCTTCCCGAACCTAAGCCCAACGGGAACCAAGGCTGCCGTAAGTGGTTTGCAAGCCACTCAAAGCCGAAGCCTGCGCAATCAACAACTCTGCAGTAGCGATGGCATCACTCAAGGCATTGTGCGCATGAGAATGAGGCAAGCCGTAACGATCCCTGCACAAGCCCAACTGCAAACTACCCGTCCTGCCCTGTCTGTCCAAACGGCGCTTTTCAATCGCCATTGTATCGATGTATTGAAAGGACAAAGGACAACCGAAGGTACTGCGTGCAGCCGCCTGTAAAAATTCCAGATCAAGATGCGCATGGTGAAACACGGCCACCGAATCACTCAAATCCTTGATTAGCAAACTCAGCGCCTGCGACACACTGGAAGCTCCAGCAATCTGCCGGTCACTCAAACCATGAATGGTCACGCTCTCACCGACATCTTCAGATGCATGACATAAAACATGCTTGCCACTGGAGTAATCAATAAAGCCATTTTGAATGGCAACCCAGCCTATGCTCAACAATTCATCCTGCTTGGGGTTGAGACCAGTCATTTCGCAGTCGACAGCCAGGATTTTAAGCTCCGAGAAAAGCGTCTTCGAAGGCCATGCGGTTTGCTCATATAACTGACTGACCACCCCTGACGCGGCAATTTTTTTGCGCCATCTCAGTCGCTTGATCAGCCTAGATAGTGCCATGACCAAAACGCATTTTCAGACTTCGCTGACTCTCAGCTACTACCGCGAACGCATCCTTGAGCTGATGCCTGACCAGAGGGGAAAGAGTTTTGGGATCCAGACTATTCGAAACCGCTTCGGCTTGCTGGATTTGCCGGCTTTGATTCTCGAGGCGCAATCCCGCAATAAACTCATGTGCATCACACAAATTACGCGCCTGCTCGGAGGAAATCACCTTGCGCTTTTCCAAAGCCTTCAAGCGATCCACCGTATTCACAGCCGTCACCCCTTCAGCCAAACAATACAGGCGCGCCATTGCAACGATCGGCACCGTACCACGATGCTTCAGATCCAGCACCGCACGATGATTTCCATCTTTTTCCAGCACAAACTGTTTGAAAAAGCCTAAAGGTGGTGTGCTTTGCAACGTATTCTCAGCCATGCGCGCATGGAAGATAGAATTCTTGGTGGCTTCTTTGGCGACAAAATCAATCAACGAGGCCGTCAATGCACCGTCTCCATCCACATGCCGAATATCATAAAAAATGCTCGCATGCATCATCGCCTTCGGATCAGGCTCCACAATCCAGTGCGCAAAATATCCCTTCCATTCAGCAAGCGGCTGACGCCATTGCTCGTTCATCGCCATGATCCCGCCGGGGCAGTACTTCAAGCCACTACGATCAAGTCCGTCATTCACAAAACGGGCGAAGTTTTCAAATAGCGCACCTTCACTCTCGTTCAACTCCCTTTCCAAAATCAAGCCATTATCCTGATCGGAACCAAGCATTTGATCCGCGCGTGCCTGAGAGCCAAAAACAACCCAGGCATACTGGCAAGGCAATTCGCCGTATATTTGCTTCGCCAAAAAAATAAGTTGTCTCGTCACTGCATCCGTAATGGAAGTGATGATTCGTCCAATCTCGTGGGCACGCACATTGGCGCGAATCATTTTATCAATCAACTCCGGCAACGCTTTACATCGTTCTTCAAGCTGCTCCATGGTTTTGCATCGATTGATCGCATGAATCAGATAGATGGGCTCGGAATTCTGCGCACGCACGAAGTCATTCAGGGTAATGATGCCAACTGGTGCCATACCACTCATTACGGGCAGGTGATGAATATTCTTCGTCATCATTAACAATTGCGCTTCATATACCGTTTGCGAACGCCGGATGGTTATCGGGTTTGAGGTCATGACCTCACTAATCGGCCGATCAGGGTCTACCCCTGCTGCCAATACCCGTGACCGCAGATCCCGGTCCGTAACGATACCCGCCAACTCGGAATCCCGAACCACAATCAGAGAAGATATTTTTGCTTCGGACATGCGCTGCGCTGCCGATCGAATGGTTTCATCGGCCTGTACCCGAATGGGGTCATGTACCATCAGCTCGGAGACGCGCTGGTTTAAACAATAGTTACGCTCACGACTATCCAGTACCCGACTCAAGCGGGCATGCTCCGTTGCATGAAAGAAGTCATTAATCGTGTCGCGCTCATCACCAAGTTCATCAAGCAACGACAGTGGAAAGAAATAAAGCAGACAGTCTTCCAGACAGTGGGCAGACGCCACTTGATTCACGGCCTGCTCGGTAAACAGAAAACAGTTAGCCACCGACATCTTGTCGATCAGGCTATTGGACTCATTACGCAACTCGAGGCTGCCGCTGCGGATCAGGACGATACCCCGATAACGGTCCATTGATAGATCTGCACCCGCCTTTTCGTGTGATATTTTCAGCTTTTTGAGGGTTCGTCCGAGAACATCTTCACTGAGCTGATTAAAGGGAGGGCATTGGGAGACGAAAAGTTTCTGATCATCTTGCGTGGTGACTGTCATAGCACACGTTTTCCCAAAAAATAATTAGTTAACGATCGGCTCCGGATAACGTGAATCATGAACAAAAAAGTCCGTACCAACACTCGCATAAAATACTGCTCCGGCACTCTGTAAAGCCAGTCGCAGGGAATCCACTTGCTGCGGCATGTTACTCAAGTCTGCATGCCAGTTATTCTTGTCGGAACTACTCTGAACCAGATTAATCAAAGGCAATTCCTGATCGCCTTTAGCCAAAGCCAGTCGGATGCCTTCAAGCTTATGGTTAGAGAACACATTCAAAACCTGTCCTCCATCGACCTCATTCGCCACACTGAGCTTCAGTTCCAAATCCCCGTTCACAAGTGTGCAAACGCCACTCGCATAACGACAGTTAGAACGGGCAACCAGAGGATATTGCTCTCCGGCTTGCGCTGCCGTCGGATCCTCTCCAACGACATAGTCTGTCGCGAAATAGGAAATCAGGGCCAAAATAGGCGCGACAATCATGGCAACGAGAACGTGCTTGTTTTTAAACATCCATAACTCCAAAAAAAGAGCCAGGGAGAACGTTCTCCCCGGCTAGTGCGATGAAACCTTATTCAGACTTAGTGAGCCTGCGCTTCAGTTTCACCACCGGGCATACGAATATGCTCTACAAGGTCCTGTACATCCTGTGGAACTTCAGCCGTTACTTTGGAGACACCGAAAGCAACAACAAAGTTCACAACCGCACCAATCGCACCAAAGGCGTTTGGCTCGATGCCAAAGAACCAGTTTGGACTCATATCACCCAGGAACGAAGTACTTGCGATGAACATGATACCTTTGTGCTGGAATACATACAGCAATGTTACTCCGATACCTGCGATCATACCTGCAATCGCACCTTCCTTCGTAATCGTCTTGCTGAAGATACCCATCATCAACACAGGGAAGATAGATGATGCCGCCAAACCAAAGGCTAACGCTACAGTTCCTGCGGCAAAGTCTGGCGGATTGAATCCAAGATACCCCGCCAACGCGATCGCGCCCGCCATAGAAATCCGGCTCGCCATCAGCTCGCCTTTTTCTGTGATATCAGGTTTCAGTACCCCTTTCAGCAAGTCGTGAGATATGGCCGATGAAATTGCCAGCAACAAACCAGCCGCTGTTGACAGCGCAGCCGCAAGACCACCTGCCGCAACGAGTGCAATAACCCAGTTTGGAAGCTTCGCAATCTCCGGGTTCGCAAGAACCATGATGTCACGGTCAACCTTCACCATTTCATTGGTTTCTTTGTCTGACGTGTACTGGATACGACCGTCACCGTTCTTGTCTTCAAACTGCAACAAGCCGGTAGTTTCCCACTTCTTGAACCAGGTAGGACGCTCTTCATACTCCAGGTATTGACCAGGACTTGGCTCAATGGTGGTCATCAGATTCAAACGCGCCATCGCCGCAACAGCAGGTGCAGTGGTGTAAAGAATCGCGATGAATACAAGCGCCCAACCAGCAGAAGTACGCGCATCTTTCACTTTAGGAACCGTGAAGAAACGAATAATAACGTGAGGAAGACCGGCTGTACCGATCATCAATGACATGGTGTACACGAACATGTTCAAGGTACTCAAACGCGCTTGAGTAGTGTATTCCGCAAAGCCCAGCTCTGTTACTACCATATCCAGCTTATCCAGAAGGTAGGTATCTGAACCAACAAGCGTGCTACCCAAACCCAGTTGTGGAATCGGGTTGCCGGTTAGGTTCAAAGAGATGAACACCGCAGGAATGGTGTAAGCAAAGATCAAAACAACATACTGAACAATCTGTGTGTAGGTAATGCCTTTCATACCGCCCATAACAGCGTAGAAGAAAACGATACCCATACCGGTTAGAAGGCCTGTGTTGTAGTCCACTTCCAGGAAGCGACCAAAGGCAACACCGATACCTTTCATCTGACCGATTACGTAAGTTACCGAAGCCACGATCAAACAAACAACTGCGACGATGCGTGCAGTCTTTGAATAGTAGCGATCGCCGATAAATTCCGGCACGGTGAACTTACCAAACTTACGGAGGTAAGGTGCAAGGCACATTGCCAACAGCACATAGCCTCCAGTCCAACCCATCAGGAATACCGAACCACCATATCCATAGAAAGCGATCAGACCAGCCATGGATATAAACGACGCGGCAGACATCCAGTCGGCTGCAGTTGCCATGCCGTTTGCTATGGGGTTAACACCACCGCCAGCAACATAGAACTCTTTGGTTGAGCCAGCTCGGGCCCAGAATGCAACACCGATATAGGTTGCAAAAGTTAAACCTACAACGATGTAGGTAAGGGTTTGAAGATCCATTGCCTTGCTCCTACTCGTCTACGCCGAATTCGCGGTCTAGCGCTGCCATTTTCTTTGCGTAATAAAACACTAGTACCACAAAGGTGTACATAGAGCCTTGTTGCGCAAACCAAAAACCAAGCTTGTAACCACCAATTTGAACTTGGTTGAGGACGTCTACAAGCAAAATGCCGCACACAAATGAAACAACAAACCAAATCACCAATAGCTTAAGCATCAGTGATATGTTGTAGCTCCAGTATGCCGATTCGTGTTCTTTCTTCATAAGCCTTCTCCGGGTTGCTGAACACATGAACGGACCTGCAAAATGCAGGGCTCATTGCAATCTATCAACATTTAGAGAATTTGAGACCAAGACTTTGGTCTAAGAGTCGACTAAAGTAGGAGCGGATATACTGATAACAATAAACGCTCACGCTCTCTTATTTTTGGTCGCAAAGATATGTCTCCAGCTACCATCACTCTGGCTATTGTTTCTTACATCGCACTTTTATTCTGGATGGCGAGACGGGGTGACCGGGTGCGCTTTATCGCGGACAGCTGGGTGCGCCACCCTATCGTCTATGCCCTGGCTCTCGGTGTTTACTGTACGTCCTGGACTTTTTACGGACTCGTTGGAACAGCTTCGGTTTCGACCTGGCAATTCATCCCTATTTTGCTTGGCCCGATTTTACTCTTCACCATCGGCTTTCCTGTCATCACCAAGATTTACCAGATCTGTAATCAGGAGCATATCCATAACATCGCCGACTTCATCGCTTCCCGCTACGGACGCCGTCAGGGCATCGCGGCCTTCGTTACGCTCGTGGTGCTGCTCGCCACCGTTCCCTACATATCGCTGCAGCTGAAAGCCGTGTCCGATACGCTCGGGTTGATTATTGGCACTAACGCTCTGGGCAATCAGGATCTAACTTTCTTCATTGCAGCCGCGATGATCCTGTTCGCCCTTCTTTTCGGCACCAGCCAACTCGACATTTCCGGCTATCACGGCGGCTTGATGTCAGCTATCGCTTTTGAATCTATCGTCAAGCTGTTCGCCCTCGCGCTCATTGCCGGCTTTGCTTTTTACTTTATTGGTAGCGATCAACAATTCTCCGCCATGATGGAATCCGGTCAGAATAAATCAGAACCAACCCGGCTCGGACTGCGTTTTTTCGTGGAGACAGGACTGGCAGCCTGCGCGGTTTTCTGTCTCCCGCGCATGTTCCAGATCACCTTTGTTGAATGCTTGTCAAAAACCCATCTGAAAACTGCCCGCTTTACCTTTCCGCTGTATTTGGTAGCCATCGGTTTTTGTATTTACCTGATTGCGCATGCAGGGAATCTGATTTTCGCTGACAGCAATGTTTCCAGCGACACCTACGTCATCGCCATTCCGATTGCTTTGCAATCGGATATTCTTACTCTTGTCGCATTTCTGGGCGGTTTCTCAGCCGCTACGGCAATGATCATCGTGGCAACAATCACCCTTAGCCAAATGTTGTCCAACGATGTCATCCTGCCGCTCATCATGCGCAGACAGGCCGGCCAGCAACGTTTTCGGGACTACACACGATTTTTGATTATGGCACGCCGCGGCATGGTGATTTTGGTCGTGTTTGCAGCCTATCTATACCAACTGGTTCTCGCCTCCAATGCCGCGCTCACCAGTATAGGCCTGATTGCATTTGCCCTGTCCGTACATCTTGCTCCGGCCATACTGATGGGTTTGTACTGGAAGCGCTGCAACGCGACTGGCGTCTATGCCGGGCTCGGGGCAGGTGTAGTGGTGTGGGCGTACATGCTGATCACTCCGATTATGGGTGATATTGGCCTTGTGTCACAGGCGTATATCTCACAGGGCCCGAGCGGGATTCAATGGCTTAGTCCGGAGTTCTTTTTAGGCTTTGATTTTAGCGATGCCTTCACGCGCAGCGTTCTGGTTAGCCTGGGGATCAACATTGCGACCACATGGCTGGTATCGCGCATTGACCGAACGACTTTGGCAGATCGAATCCAGGCCTCGACATTCACTCAAATTGAGATGAAACAGCCGCAAACAGAAGGCATTCCAACGATCAAGGTAGGTGATCTGAAAGAGCTTGTTAACCAGTTTGCTGGCGCCAGAGTAAGAGACCGTATCTTCGATCCTGCTGGCGCAAATCTGGACGAAACAAGCTCAGACGAACTGATCGAAACGGTACGTCGGGCGCTGTCGGGCATTGCCGGCGTTGCTTCTGCAAATGCCATGATTGACAGTCTTCGAAGCGGTGACAAAATCGCCGTAGAAGACGTCGTGAGCATGTTTGGTGAAACCACCAAGGCACTCCGCTTCAATCAGGAGATCCTGTTCTCCTCTTTCGAGAACATTTCCTCAGGCATTAGTGTTGTAAACGCCGATCTGAACATCGTCGCCTGGAACCGTCGCTATGAAGAAATGTTCAACTATCCCAAGAACATGCTGAAAATCGGCACCCCGGTTTCCGACCTTGTGAAATTCAATGCGCATCGTGGCTTACTCGGAGCCGGCGACATTGATCTACTCGTGCACAAGCGCCTCGAACACCTTAAAAACGGCAAGGCCTATCGCGTTGTTCGTGAGCATCATGACGGTCAGGTCATCGAGATCAAGGGCACCCCCCTGCCTGATGGCGGCTATGTCACAACCTATGATGACATCAGCGACTTTATCCGAATCCAGAATGAACTAGAGCTCAGCAACCAGAATCTTGAAAAGCGCGTCGAAAGTCGTACCGAAGAGATCAATCGTATTAATCAGGATCTGGTCCATGAGATCGAGCTTAGAAAAGGTATGGAATCCGCCCTGCTTGAGGCGAAATCCCAGGCCGAGAAAGCCAATGCGACCAAGTCACGATTTTTGGCCCTGGCAAGCCATGACATTCTGCAACCTCTCAACGCAGCACAGCTTTATGTGACCTCATTACTGGAAGCCCAAAACGAACGGAGGGATACACGGATTGTCCGCCAAATCAGCAACTCCATTGCCAGCGCCGAATCCATCATCTCGTCATTGCTGGATATTTCCCGCATCGACACTGACAGCATCGAACCAAAACTATCAGCCGTGCCTCTGCATCAAGTTTTATCATCATTAGTGGATGAAGCCCAAGTGCTGCTGCCCGATGAGGTCGAACTGCACTACGTACCAAGTAGTGTCCATGTCTGGTCAGATCAGAACATGCTTTCACGCATTCTGCAGAACTTTATCTCCAATGCCGTCAAGTACACCACCAAAGGAAGAATTATCGTCGGTTGCCGAAGACACCTTACGCACGTCGAACTATTCGTTATAGATACAGGCCCGGGCATCCCGCAGGACGACCTGAAGAATATCTTCAACGATTTCTTCCGCTCACAGGCACAAATCGAACAATCCGGATTAGGGCTTGGCCTGGCCGTAGCGAAGCGCCTGGCGGATCTGCTCGATCACACCATCAGAGTGCAATCCAGAGATAAAAACGGTTCAAGCTTCTCGATTTTACTGCCTGTTGTCTCCCCTCAAACCAGTGCGGAAGACAGCAACATCTCCGAACCAAGCCATGAACTGGCCGGCATGAATATTTTTTACGTTGATGACTCAATCGAGAATCTCAGTGCCACAGAAGCGCTCCTGCACCGCTGGCAATGCAAAATGACCGGCATGCAACTAGCAAGTGACGCGATTGATTACTGCGAAGGCAATCCAGCTCCGGACGCCTTGCTCATGGATTTTCAGCTCAACGATGAGCACTTTAATGGCCTGACTCTTGCCGAATCCCTTCGCGATGTCTGGGGTGAGGAATTACCGATCTGCATCATTTCGGCCGCCCCCGACCCGGATCTTCCGGCAATCGCCAAACAACGGGGCTTTGACTTTTTAAGCAAACCTGTCAAACCAGCAAAACTCAGAGCCTGGCTGACGCATATTCACGAGCATTAAGGAACCCACGTCATCAGGGCCGCTCCAAGTAGCGCGACCCAGTTCTCAACCGCTGCAAACACTGCGCAAAATTGCATTATTCGACTAGAGTTATGTCGCTTAGTTTTTTAGGGGGTGGCAGTGCAAAATTTCGCTTTCGTTTTTAAAAGTCGCTTATTAAGGCCGGTTCTGATCTTGCTGCTAGCAGCGGGCATCATTCAAATACTTGTCAGCGCATGGTTAATCAGTCATCAGGCGTCCACCCTGGAAACCGAAGTAAAAGCGCATTTAGATGCATCCTTTGAGAGTCAGGCATCCTCTCAGGAGGAAGTTCGTCAGGAATTGATGGCTGCCCTGGACACAATGCAGAGCCAAAGCCGAAAGCAAATGGGTGAGCAGCTTGCCCAGCAACTCGACGACCAATCATCAAGCATTGGAGAGAAGCGCCGCGAACTTCTGGTCAACAACACTACCGTCATGGCAAAAATGGTCGGCGAGCTCGCTGCTCCGCTCATCTGGGATAAAAACATCCCTCGTCTCACCGAGATTGTCGAACTCATGGACGCGCAGGAAGGCGTCATTCTTGCGGTATTTTTTGATCAATACGAAGAACGCATGACACGCTATGTCGATAGACGGGATCCGCTCGTCAAACAGCTGATAGATGCCGGCTCGGGCCGCGGTGCAGTAGGCAAAGCACTGGATGCAGCGCAGAAGAATGACAGCGTAATTTTGGTGAAGACCCCGATCGCACCAAAAGGTGCTGTCATCGGCCAGCTTTGGATCGGCCTCGACGCAGGCAGACTGAAAGCGGAACAACTTGCGATCAAGCAGCAATTTGAAACGACCGTGGCAAATAGCCAGGAAGCAGTAGCGTGGGTGATTAATCAGCAGGCACAAAACCTGAGTGATAACTACGCAAAATCCATGAAGGCGCTATCGGACTCAATCGCAAACGAGAATGCCGTCGTTGTCGAGCAGATCGACACGCAAACAGGAGCGCTAGCACGGGCGCTTGTCAGCAGCAGCATCGTATCAACTTTGCTACTGCTGTTACTGACTGTCGCAATCATTGGTGTCAGCATGCTCCTGAAGGTAAACAAACTCAACCAGGCAGTATGGGGACTAACTCAAGGCGAGGCGGACCTTAGTCAGCGCGTCAAGCTTCCGGGCAATGATGAACTCGTGCACACAGCAGAGGGACTAAATCGTTTTCTTGAACGCCTTCAGGGGCTCATAGGGAGCATCAAACTTTCCAGTGAAGAGACTGGCCAGCAACTGGCCAAGCAAGTTGCTGCAAGCAGGGAGACGACTGAATCAATCGCATCTCAAAAATCCGAAGTGGAGCAGGTTTCTTCCTCTGTTCACGAAATGTCATTGAGCGTTCAGGAAGTCACTCAGAATATCCAGCTCACGGCCGACGAGGTCAGGCAAGCCAGCGCGGAAACGGATGCAACAGCCCAGCTCTCGGGTAGCGCACGTGCCGCACTTGATCAGATGGTGCAGGATATTCAAAAAGCGAGTGAAGTCATCTCGTCCGTTAATGAAAACAGTCAGGAAATAGGTACTGTGCTGACCGTTATTCGAACCATCGCGGAGCAAACCAACCTGCTAGCCCTCAATGCCGCGATTGAGGCGGCACGAGCCGGCGAAAGCGGACGAGGCTTTGCCGTCGTTGCCGATGAAGTCCGTACACTGGCCAGTCGCACCCAGCAATCTACCGAAGAGATTCAGGATATTATTGACCGCTTACAACGTGGCAGTGATGACGCCGTTAATGCGATGGAAAGAGCGACCAGTCAAGTCACCGAGTCTATGGAGAGCTTTTCCCGCGCAGATCAGCAGTTCGATATTTTGAATAGTCTGATGAGCAACCTGCAGCAAAAGGCGATTGAGATCGCTTCCGCTTCCGAAGAGCAAAGTATGGTTGCTTCGGAAATCAGCAGTAACGTTAATCGAATTGCTCTTGCCGCAGATGAAACAGAGCAGGCCGCAAAACGCTCGGATGATGCGAGTCAGGCAATCAGCAAGCAGATTGACTCACTCGAGAAGCAAGTCAATCAGTTTGTGGTTTAGGCGTCTTAGTCCTAGTGCAGCTTCAATCTGGAATGAATCGCTTTCATCAAACGGTCATTGAGCCAAATCAGACCCGTTTTGAAAAAACCGTGCAAAGCGATCTGATGCATTCGGTATAAAGAGACATAGAACAAACGGGCCAATTTGCCTTCGACCATCATGCTGCCCTTGCTCAAATTGCCCATCAAACTGCCCACCGCGGTGTAATCACTCAACGAAACGAGTGATCCATGATCACGGTAAATAAACTCGTGCGCTGGTTTTCCTTCCAGCTTGGCAAGCAAGGTTTTATACAAGGTACTCGCCTGCTGATGGGCCGCTTGCGCACGGGGTGGAACCGGTCGTTCGCTTCCTTCAAGCCAGCACTCGGCGCAGTCCCCAAAGGCATAAATGTTCGCATCCAGCGTTGTCTGTAAAGTCGCATGGACCTTGAGCTGATTTAGGCGATTGGTTTCCAGACCATCCAGCCCTGCGAGAAATGCCGGAGCCTTGATCCCCGCCGCCCACACTTTGACTTCGGCATCCAGTGACGAGCCATCTGCGAACAACAGCCCCTGCTCGGTAATTTCCGTCACAGGCTTCGATGTCAGGACATCAATATCCAGCTTTTTCAGCTCTCGACAGGCGGCAGAAGACAAACGTTCCTTCAGAGCAGGCAAAATGCGATCTCCAGCTTCTATCAACGAAATCGAAATATTTCCAGCCCCCACATTATGCAAGCCGTAATACTCTAGCTGTTGCGACGCATACCTAAGCTCTGCCGCAAGCTCCACACCTGTGGCGCCAGCTCCAATAATCGCAACGCGTAAATTGCGCTTTTCCGGCTCGGCATATTCGGCCTTGAGGTAGCGATTAAGAAGATTTCGATGAAAGAGGCGCGCTTGCTCCTGGCTATCCAAAAACTGGCAAAACTCCGCAGCGCCTTTGGTACCAAAATCGTTAGTCGTGCTGCCCACTGCAAGCACCAGCGTGTCATAGGAAAGGTGACGCTCGGCAACCACTTCATCGCCTTTTAAGTTCTTGATCGCCGCAAGCGTAATCGTTTTGTCCGCCCGATTCAGGCCTGTTAACCTGCCGGGCCGGAAAAGCGCAATTTACGTGTTGCGATTATTGGAGC
>DAITOW010000032.1:0-15413 GCA_036833965.1 Oleiphilaceae bacterium | reverse complement strand
AGAGGTGTCGCAGCGGATAAAGAAAGTACTTGATGCTTTTGAGCCTCTGATAGATCCGTCTAACCACATCGAACTTTCTCAATGGTTCGACCTTAAGCCTGATACGTTTGTTGGACCTATGCCCTCTGCTTTGTCACAACAGGGGTTAAATAAGCGCGAACTAGACATTCTCACCGGGCAGGCCAACGCAGATCACGACGCCACAGGCATTAAGTTCGATCGTTCCGCCATTGCCCAACTTTTCTCAGATCCTATTAACAAACTGCTTGCCCTTAAAGAGCCTTTTTTACCTGGCGAGATCAAATTGGCAAACGCTCGCCACATCGCTCTGTCCTTTGTTCACGAATGGCTGTCAGGAAAGCAACATTGGGGGTTCACTATTCACGATTCTGGTGCTGATTTTGTCGCGTTTAAAGTAGAACAGTTTGAACTAAAGGCAGACAAATCACTTGCTTCACTACCTATGATACGGCAGCAGCTAGAAACGCTCGCCTCACAAATTGGTATCGAATTGATTTTTGATGCTGACACTATTTCACTTCGACTAAAGGCATCATGATATGAAATTTGATCCTTATCATTTTGAACAGCCGTTTAGACCAAACTACGAACTGTATTCAACCATTGGTTGGGGAGCATTTGGCGCGATAGGTCTTGCCACCGCTGTCTTCGCGACCATACCTCCTTTTCCCATTCATATGATGTCCGCTGCATGCTTTGGCATGATGGCCTATCGTGCAAAGCCGGCTTACAAGCTCCATAAGATGCAAAAGGCTTTAGAGGGTAGAGAGCTTAGCTTTATGACTCTCAAGGAGATCGATGAGCTGATGTCAGATCATCCAAGAAAGGCTTTTTGGGGGTTCGGTTTTGACTGGGAAAACCGTCATTTGCAGCGTGTTTTCAATATCATGGGGCGAGACTGGAGTGAGGTTGTAAACCCTTCTGAAACCCTCAGAGGCAAAAAGTGGATTCACGGTGTTGAGACAGAGGAAAAAACGATTCTTCAGCCTTTGGAGCATCTTTCTGGTCATACGTTAATCATGGGTACCACTGGGTCTGGGAAGACGAGAATGTTCGATCATTTGATTTCTCAGGCCATTATGCGAGGGGAAAATGTGTGGCTCTGCGATCCAAAGGGTG
This sequence comes from Oleiphilaceae bacterium, assembly GCA_036833965.1. Taxonomy (GTDB): domain Bacteria; phylum Pseudomonadota; class Gammaproteobacteria; order Pseudomonadales; family Oleiphilaceae; genus PZPK01. Next base: position 14,273 of record DAITOW010000032.1, on the reverse strand, counting down.
ACCGTGAGATGCGAAACAATGCCAAGCGCGCTTGCGAACATTTTGGTCGAGCCGATGATTTTATTGAGTTCCATCCAGCCTTTCCCGAACGTTCCATTCATATCGATCCCTTGGCGAACTATGCACGGGTTACTGAGCTCGCGAGCCGTATTGCTCAGTTGATTAATGCATCGGCTGGCGGTGAAGTGTTTAGAGACTTCTCGCAGATGGCGCTCAATCACTTAATTCAAGGCATCATTATTAGTGAAGAAAAGCCAACACTCGTAAAGATTCGCCGTTATCTTGATGGAGGAGCCCAATCTCTTATTTGCAGTGCGATTGAAAAGTATGTGCTCGATCGTTCACCCTCGCTGCATTCTAAGCTTAAGGTTGAGACCTCTGGATTTAATCCTGAGGAGGATGTGAAAAAAGCAGCGGCAACGATCAAGTTTTATGATGCATACATCAAGACGGAGCACCCTTCGGTAGAGCTGGAAGGCTTGATTTCAATGTACCGTCACGACCGTGCGCATCTGAGCAAGATGATCGCCAGCCTTTTGCCAGTCATGAATATGCTCACTTCAGATTCGCTTGGCAGGCTTCTCTCGCCAGACAGATCGATTCCTGATTCCGCATCTGAAGATCAAGACATGCCGTTGCCATGGGATACTCGGCGCATTATTGAACGAAACAAAGTCTTCTACATGGGTTTAGACACCCTCAGCGACGGGATCGTTGGATCCGCCATCGGCGAGCTCATCCTCTCTGACCTAACCGCAACAGCCGGGGATAGGTATAATTTTGGTGAGAATCTTAAGCCCGTTTCAATCTTTATTGACGAGGCGGCAGAGGTCATAAATGAACCCATGATCCAGCTTTTGAACAAGTCTAGAGGCAGTTTGTTCACACTGTATGTTGCCAGCCAAACCATAAACGACCTTGCTGCGAAGCTCGGTGATGAGAACAAGGCGCAGCAAGTTCTCGGTAACTTTAATAACTTCGTTGCGCTTCGATTGAACAACGATGCAACCAAAGAATACTTTGCTGAGATGTTGCCCAAAACCCGTGTTCGGGATGCCATGGAGGCAATCCGTACCGGTTCTGCTGGTGATGAGCCAACCAATTTTAGTGGTTCTCATGCCCAAAGTGTCACAAAGGAAGAGTCGTCATTCTTTCCTAAAGAATGGTTTGGATTACTTCCAGATCTTGAATTTATCGCAAACCTGAGTGGCGGCCGAATTGTTAAAGCTCGCCTACCCATCCTTGTTGAAGAAAAGAAGAACAACCAATGATTTTGACTTATACCTACGATCAAGCACTTTCCAAGACCTGCGTAATCCTGCGAAAGCGATCCAGAAGATATGCTGATTGCTTGACGATCCTAATCGAAGATTGGCCGCCGGCAAAGAAGATTATTCTCGATGCCTGTGAGGAGTTAAGCAACTTGATTGACGACGTTTCTGATCTGTTCGAAGCGATCGTCGACATTCTTATTTCTGGTTTGATTCAGTATGACAAGACGATCACGACGGATGCTTTGCCGCCTGAAGATGGTCGATTGTGCTTTATGGACTCAGATCGCTTGAACATGTTTCTCACCTCCTTTATCGCAGCCTTTGAAGACAAGGTCGGCTCTTATCAGGGTTGCGTGGATGTTGATGCCCTTGTTAAACCCGAAATCCAAAGCTATCTAAAGAGAAACGCGGCCTATGAATAATCCATTACTCACCTTTTCTTTAATCTTCGTGCTTAGTTTCGCGCTTGCCATGTCGCTACCTAATACTTGGCACAAGCAGCTTGTGACCAATGAGCTACAGAATCTTAGTGAGCATTGGAATCACCCTGAAGAACTAATTGGCGATATCAATGAGCGGTTTAATGCTTGGATTATTGACAGCGGATTTTTGCAAGGTCTCAGAGACCATATGATTCCTGTTGAGATTGATTCGGCTTCAACAGATAAGCTCCAGAAAAAGACCGGCGATTATGCTTCTCGTTTTATTGAGACATTCCAGTATATTTCCTATGAACTGATAATTCGTTTTACGACCCTTTTATGGTGGCTACCTTATATCTTGCTAATTGCTATTCCTGCCTTGTTTGACGCTTACAATACCTGGCGGATCAATAAGACTAACTTTGCGATGCCAGACGCCAGAGTCTTTTACTACTCCCTGAAGGGGGCTGTGTTTGTTAGCGCCTTGATGCTTATCCTATTCTTTGCGCCCATTTCAATGCCAACAGTCGCCATTCCGCTGTACATTGTCTTTGTATCAGTTTGCCTCACCTTAGCGCTTAGTAATGCTCAGAAACGCTAGAAGCACTTTCATTATTCTTAAAACTGAGTGTTTTTAGCAGTTTCATCCACAGGTCGGTTTCATAACGTCACGCACAATAGTCTTTACGAAAGGAGACTATTCATGAAGCTAGTAAAAATACCTGAAAGAGTGGACGACAGTCCTCATATGTTGCTTTGGTCGATGGACGAGCTAGTCCCTCCCATTATTTTCTTCCTTGCTGGGATGATCCTTCTGGATGCCGGGATGCGCTGTATGTTGGTCGGCTTCCTGGTGAGCTATGTCTATCGTCGGTTTCGAGAGTCTAAGCCCGATGGTTATCTGCTTCATATGTTGTATTGGCACGGCATTCCCATGTTTAGAAGCGGCGCCATGCTAAATCCTTTCATTAAGCGTTTCTTCCCTTGAGGATGCTATGAACTACAAAGAACACATAAAAAAGTGGGATACCATGCTGGCAGAGAACACCTTTCACCGGTGGATGCTGCTCGTTTGTGTCGTCTCTATTTTGATGCTTGCCTATGTTGCAGCAGAAAAGAAGACTCGCGTCATTCTCCAACCCATCACGCTTAAAAACACTGCTTGGATTGAAGAGTCTGAGGCAGACAGTGCCTATTATGAGTCTTGGGGGCATTATCTGGCGCTGTTGATGGGAAACATAAAGCCAGATCGTCTTACGTTTATCAAAGAGCGCCTAGAGCCGCTCCTTGCAGAGTCTATTTACAACAAGGCCACGGTCTTATTTGAAGAGCAGGCGCTCGATATTACTAACAACCGAGCTTCATTTACGTTTAGCCCTACTCGAGTCAAATACGACACTTACTTGAAACGTGTGTTCGTTACCGGATGGTCTGAGGTTCGAGGGCCGATCTCTAAGGCGGTTAGGAGTAAGCGGACCTACGAATATGAAATCGTGATTAGCGATTTTCTTCCTGAGGTAGTGTTTATGGAAGTCTATGAAGGGGATGCGAAGGACTCGATTTATCTCGCGAAGGAGAAGGAAAGACAGGAGAGAGAGAAATGATCAAATTACGGATGTCCGCCCTGACGATATCACTTGTACTGATGTCCTCTGTATACGCTGAAGAATCACCCAAAGTTACGGTGACAGATCAGTTTGCACTTCCCATCGTGCCGGCCGAAGTTTTAAAGAAAAAGTCAGCTGGTGAGAGGATTGTGCAAGCAGAGATGCAGGCTGATCAAAAGGGTGTTACCACTTCTGCACTAGATGTCAAAGGTTCAGCGCCACAGCAGGTGCCGGTCAAGCCAGCCACACCCGTCAAAACGCTTAAAGCCGTTTCTCCCGAGCGTAAACAGGAGGTGGTTAACGCAAAACCTGAGCAACCCATCGAAAAACCTGTTGAAGGGACTATGGATGCAGCGCCAATGGAGCTTGTTATCAAGGATGGAGAGACCCACATGCTGCCGATTTCGGTTGGCCATCCAAACCGTCTGATTACCCCTTTTCAGACGCCTCGGGTGAAGAAGTTGGACCCAAGTCTAACGGTCGAAGTTGTTGATAACGTGCTTTACGTTGCGACGAATCAGCCACACCCAGTAACGATTTATATTCGTGAAGATGGTACAGAAGGCTTTGCCGTTCCGTTGATACTATTCCCTAAGAAAATACCTCCACGGCAAGTCACATTGCGCTTTAGTGAAGAGTCTAGAATTGCGATGCCTCGTGGTTCAAAAAAAGCGGAAGCTTGGGAAACAAAAGAAAGTTACCAGACAACGCTCAAACAGCTCCTTACCTCTGTTGCGAGGGGGCAAACGCCTAGCGGCTATGTTCTTCGAAATGTGAAGCCCTCTGATTATTTGCCTTACTGCAAGCAGCTTGGACTTGATTTTGATTTTTCCTCTGCGCAAGTGCTTGAAGGGCATCGTCTATCCGTGATTGTTGGTACGTTGACCAATACGCATGATCAGTCTGTCGAGTTTGTTGAGACAAATTGTTTGAACTCTCGTGTAAAGGCGATCGCTGCATGGCCTGAAGTATTCTTGAATCCAGGTCAAAAGTCTGAGCTATATCTTGTCATCAACCGTGAAACGGCTCCGAAGCGCGTTCAAAAACGCCCGTCGTTGATTTAGGAGTTATCTAGTCATGCCAAACCCATTAGATAATCTTTCTCCCAATCATAAGCGAATTGGGGTCATCGTTCTTGGCATCTCTCTTTTGTACGTGATTTTGGCCATGAACCAAGACGATAACAAAGATCCACATAGCGAAGTGATCAATCCGAAAGATAACGTGATTGACAATATATTGACGACCTCCAGCACTCGGCAGGTCGGTCTGGAAAACCTTGCTGCAAACATCAAAATGCTTCGCGAGGAAATTCACCAAATTGATAAAAAAGTAGGTGGGCAAGATCGGCGTGTTTCTCGACTAGAGACTCATCAACCTAATCCAGTCAGCTATGAGCGTCAACTTGCGCAACTGAACTCTAAGGTGTCGAAAATGGCACAGCAAAGCGCCGAGGATCAGCGTCTTCGCGATGACTTGCAAAAACGAGTTCAGCAATTGCAAGGAGAGTTGTTTAATCTCTATGAAAACGGGGTGGGCTCGCAGCGTTTCGGTACGAACGAAGCTCAGCCAATTGTTATTGATGAGTCTCCTGAGGTACAGCCGGTGGTGCAGCAAGCGCCACCACCAACCGAGACCGAGAATCCGTTAGCTAAGGAATTTGCCGCGTCTCAGCCGTCAATGGTTGAATTTGAACAGCCCGCTGCAGTGAATACCGCGCCTACAGATCTTGTTTTTGAAGACGTGACCGAAAAAGTAGAAAGTTCTGAAGCTGGTGAAACCAATTCTGAGGAAAATCCGGGCATCGTCATTCCATTGGGCAGCATCATTACGGGTCGCCTTATAAATGGCCTTGATGCACCGGTTTCTGATGCGGCAAGACGAGATCCTTTTCCCGTTACACTGGTCGTGAAAAAAGAAGCTTTGCTCCCTAATTTTCATACGGTCGATATCCGACATTGTCATATCAATATGTCGGGTTATGGGGACATCTCCAGCGAGCGTGTAATGCTGCGGACTGAGGGCATTTCGTGCGTCACCGAAGATGGTATTGCTGTAGAGACATCGATGAAAGGCTATGCCACTGGCGAAGACGGAAAGGCTGGTGTGAGAGGTCGCTTGCGCGAACGTCAAGGTCAGATGATTGCCAAGTCTTTGCTCGGTTCAACCATTTCTGGCTTTGCTAAAGCCTTTGCGGGTGTTCCTATTCCGATTGTGGATACCTCCCCCGGCGCTGATTCGAATATTGACTACGCATCTCAACTAACGCACGACGCGCTCAATTACGGTGTCGCACAGGGTGTGTCTGAGGGCGCTGATAGTGTTGCTCGGTTCTATCTTAATTGGGCAGAAAAAATCTTTCCAATTTTGGAACTTGATGCGGGTAGAGAAATCGACATTAACGTTTCATCGGGCTTTGTGTTGCCTGTTCCAAGTCGAAGCTAAGGATACTTCCAATGAAATTCAAACTAACTTTACTTCTTACGTCTGTTGTTTCCTTGCCTGGTTGCGCAACCTTCTTTGGTCATGATGACTTTGGTTGTAATGGTGTTCCTGATAAGCCGGCGTGTATCAGTGCAAGGGATGCGTATTTTGCTGCAGCTTACGATCACGATTATGCCCGCTACGAAACTTCTGAAGAGGCGCAGTCTGATGATGACGCAGAGGACAATGATTCCGATCAGATTGTTGCCACTCCAAAGGTGGATGACTACGTCGTGCCAGCCATGCCCAACAAGCCAAAACCTATTCGCACCCCTGCAAAAGTGATGCGTATGCTTATTGCGCCATACGAAGATGCTGCGGGGGATTTGGTGGTGAGCTCCTATATTTATTCGGAGATCGAGCATCGCAAATGGCTTTATGAAAATCACACAACGCCAACCTACCAGTCGCTTAAGTTAGTCAAATCACCGGTTGCTTCGGCGTCACAAGAACCGTCGGAACCTTACCAGCCTGATGTTTCAGATATCGTCGAATCTGCCCGTCGCGCTTTAACCCAGTAAGCCTCTCTCCTATAGCCGCCTTGCGCGGCTTTTTTTAAATGTATCAAAAAACACACTTTGGTGGCCCGATGATGCGTGCGCGTTGACGTCTAATGGTGCCAAGAACTATCTCTGGGACTTACGAGCGTGTGTTATGTCGATCTATAAAAAACTATTTGGACTCTTTGTTGTTTTCTTTTCGCACTTCGTGTTTGCGACACCTTTCTCTGTAACCCCAGGATTTAGTGACGGTTCAGAGCATAGCACGCTGGATTTTATGCGCTTTCAGGTGACACAAACAGCAAATCAAAAGTTTGTTTCTGCCCTCTCTTTGACAGGGCCTGAAGGGGAAGTCAGCCCCGTGAATGTCCAATGGGACTCAGCGTGTGCTGCAGGCTACACGATGAATGCTTCTGGGCTATGCACCAAAGACCTAACCGAATCGGTCATCTATCAGTGTGAGCCTGGGTATCGACTGGAAAATCAGCAATGTGTAAAAGATACCTACTCTGATCCTGTTAAGACGTGTCCGGAAGGGACTAATTCTAAGAAAAAGCTTGTTTTTTCAGAAGAGCAGCAAACCTTTATTTTTGTTTTTGATGGCTGTGAACAAACTCTGTATGACGATCCTATTCCTGTTTGTCCCTCAGATGCGACATTAAATCCATCGACCGGGCAATGTGAAAAGTTTCACCGAATGAATAATCTCAACCCTGGAGGAAGCACATGGGCTTCGCCGCCCGGTTTATTTAAACCAGGGCTTTATTTCTATCGTCTTAGTACAGATGAGTTTTTGGGGAGCTTTGAAGAAAGTAGGTTTACTATCCCCGACGGACCCTTTGGTAACTTTACATTTCTTGACGATAGCACCGTCCCTAGAAGCGCTGGGTATAAAATGAGCACAGCGCTGCTTTCGGGCTGTCCTGCTGGTTATTCACTCTCGTTTAAAAAATGGTGTGATCTAATTGGTGGTGAGCCTTGGCAAAGAATTGCCCCACCGGGAGGATGGGGTACTTGTGAGCCAGGATATGAACAAGCGCTTTTTTTAGTTCATGAAGCAGTAAGAACTTCTGAAATAATGTGGGCCTATGCACCTTTCTGTGTCAATTTTAGCGATCCGTTCTGGGCACCTTTGTCCGCTGTTACGACAGCAAACGCTAAATCATTTTCACCAAATTACTGTGCTCATGACCCGAATTATTATCCTGTGATTCGTCATATGAACTATATGTGTGAAGGTATGACTATCGTAGAACCTCAGAGCTACAACTGCTCCTCGCCAGATTTCAGTTATGATTCTGCGCTTAAGCAGTGCAAAAAGTTGGAGCCGGTACCTCCATTACTGAGTTGTGATGCCCCTTATACACTGGATGCGTTTGGCCAGTGTGTGGTCACTGAGTTTCTTGAGTCTACACTGACATGTCCACCGTCATATACACTGAATGCCGATTTGCTTCAGTGTAACCAAACTGTTGTCGAGGCTCCGCTTCTAAACCCATATTTTGACTTGTCGGTATCCAGTCTGTTTCCTGGAGAGCACGCTTTGGCGTTGACCGTGACTGACGATCAGGGCGATACAGACTCCGTTTCGATTACTTTTTATTATGTGCCTCGAGGGTTCACGCTCGACACCGGCGGTAGCGGCCTCCGCATTCCTGCCGTAGCCCATGCGTTTCGTCATCTTGATGGTTCTAAACCCCTGAAGACCGGCACGCTTCAGGTAAATGGCCAGCCTCTCGTAGGCGTTCAGCCAGTCTACGCGGCTTTGCCTTCGTCTGCGCCTGCTTCGCTGAATATTGAAGGTAATACGATCGCTCCGGGGAGCAGCGTATTGATTGCCAATTTGGATTTCACCGCATTGAATTCGCAGTTGAGCCTTGGTGTATACCCGATGGCTGAGATGGCAGCGGATTATTCATTGTTGCTCACCATTGGCTCAGGCACTGACGCTGTGGCAGCTCAGATTGATATTTCAGCATGGGAATATGACGCAATTCAGATTCTTGATAACGAGAGTCCTGTGACCTTGTTTGAAACGTATGAGTTGCGTATCGGAGAGGCGAACACAGACTGCCAATTCACAACGAATGCTTTAGAAGCACGCTCGTCAGATATTTTTGATGCAACGATGTGTCTTGTAGAGTGGAGCAACTTGCCTGATTCAGCGACGCTTTCAGCGGATGGTCAAACCTTGACTGGAGCTCCGTCGACAACGGATCCTGAAACAATCAGCTATTCCGTTTCTTTGGTTGATAGTGCAGGTGTAAAACATCCGATCTATCAGAGTGATGTCGCCATCACCCCCAAAGATCCTTATGGAATAGTGAGCTTATCGGCAACCCCATCGCCAGAAAATATCGTACGAGGACTGCAAGACTTTGATGTGACTCTGATCCATGATTCGGATAGTCACAACTGCACTCTCACGACTGATCCTATCCCGTTAGAGTTTCAGGCATCAGAGAGAATGATCTGCTATGTCAAATTTACTTTACTGCCTGCAGATATGGTTGAAGTACAAGGGCGCGTGAGCGTGACAGGAACGGTCTCGTCTGTGGATGACAATATTATCGCTTGGGAGATTTATGCTCAGGCGAGTTCCGGAGCCTCCATCCTATTAAATAATCAGCAAATAGAAGTAGGTCTTGTCGATCCTGAGCCGCCTACGATCTCTCTTTCTGCTGGTCAACAAACTGAGGATGGACGTCGACTGGTTAATGTGACGGATCAATTGCTTGGAACGGCTTCTGTTCGTGCAGATCCCGTGGCTGTGCGCTTGGAAGTATTGGTCGATGGTACCTCTGTTTATAATGAAGTTGAGTTGCCGACAACAACCTTCAGTTTTTCCAAAAGCATCCCGATTTATTTGCCGGATATCGCTGTCGGCATTCAACAATCGGTGGACATCGTCGCAAGCTACGAGTTAATGCCTGACTTGAAAACGACTGTTTCGGCGATCGCCATTGGCAGCCCTGACTCCTATTTGTCATTGGATTTTACCGATCAAACTCGTACCGATACCTCAGAAGTGTTTGCGGGAGATAACCTTGCGCTGGGTCTTACCATGGAGCATTTGCTCAATGAAAACTTTCAGTTTGATCCTGCGATTCATGGAGACTGGCAGGCCGAGTTGGTCAAACGCATCTCCTTTAATACCTATGAGCCTGTGACATCAACAACGTCTTTTGATGAGTCTGGTATTGCCAATATTAATTACCCTTTGTCAGGCTTTGATTATGATCAATCCATCGTTTTGTATGGCCGAGCCCGTTTTGAGCAAGCTGATTTGGGATTCGAGTCGACGCTAGTTACGCAACGAGGCCTCTACGTCAAGGTGCTCTATGCCGACCCTGTTACCGGTGCTTTAGCGAGCTCTCGGTTAACGGGCAAAGCCCCAATGAGTACCAGTATTTATCTAAGAACCAAGAGCTGGGCGCAATCACGTTCGATTGGCAGCGTGAAATTTTATCAGCGTGTCAAAGGCGACACGAACTGGACTTTGATTGATACCAATGGCTCACCCTATCTGTATGCTAAATTTGAAGAAGGGCACTATGAAGTAAAAGCGGTCACAGAGAATAAGCACGATCCAAGCGCCACGTTCGAAACAGAGCCCTTGGAAATAGTCTCCTATTCGTTGCCAGATGTTGAAGTGCTTGGCGATCGTATGCAGTTCATCGGAGAAGCGATCAATCTTACGGCGAAGCTCTCAACAGATGGACAGGAACTGAACCCGAATGACTATGATATTGCCTGGGTTGATGCTCGTACTGGCGAGCAAGTTGGAGCAGGCCCGTCTATCGTTTTAAGTTCTGACGATCCCATTTGGCAGATTCTTAAGGTCAAAGTCACTTCTCAAGCCCATCGCGACTCTGGTCTCGACATTTATGCCTATTCAAATGTTTCGATTGCTTTCAAATTGCCGAGAGGTCCTCGCATTATGTTGGCCGGCGATCGAGTCATTGATGAAGACGTGGATAGGGTCCACGTTTATGAAGCCATCACTTCAAGCCCGTATTCTCAAATTGACTTACCCATTAGCGGGCACTTCTTATTACCTAACGGAGAAAAGATACCTGGGAACACGTGGGAGTATGACACGAGCACAGGTACGTTGGGATCTGGATACCATAACATCTGGTACGAGGCCTGGATGGAAGGCTACGAGGAGTACGTTACTCGCTATCGTTTTATTGTAAGAGTTCAGAAATACGAATTCCCATCCTTTGCGTTAAGTGCTGGATTCTCAGTGCCAATTGTGCCGTTTGAGCGGAGTTACTATCTTCGTGCTTACGGTGTACCGGGCGCTTCGGTACAGAATTTTGATGTGCAGTGGGATTTGCCACCAGGTGCGAGTGTTGTCGATGAGACTCAAAATTACACCAAACGTATTCGCTTTGACGAGCCAGGGCCGCAAACTGTTGGCGTAAGGGTAGTGGATCATTTGGGTAATGAGTCAATTCAGACAGATACCATCGAAGCCACCGTGCCAGAACCATATGTTTTGGATACACTAATAACGCCGACAAGCCGTTTTTCTACGCATGCTCGAGATCCTTACTCTGTTGCTGTAAGAACGACTGTCTCTGGCGGACATCCGCTTGATTATCCGTCAAACTATGTACACCGGGTTAATGGCGATGTCGTGTCCGAAACTGGCTCATCGATTTATAACTATATGGTCTTTGGTCAGGGTTCGTATCGTATCGATGCTACGGTGACAACGCGCCTGGGTAAGATTTTGACGAATTCTGTTGATCTTGCGGTCGCAGCGAATCAACCGCCAACGTGTGATCAGCCTTCGATTAGTGCATCGAGCACGTCGTGGAAAGTGTTCTTCCAGTGTAGTGACCCAGATGGCCGCGTTCTTACCTACCATGTCGCCATGAATGGTTCAGAGCTATACCAGCAAACATCATTGAGTTATGTCCTGTTGTACAACAAAGGAGTCCCCTATGAGCTGACTTATTATGTCAAAGATGACTCTGGCGAAGATTCTCAGGTCTATACGGTGACGTTGACACCTTGATCTATCCAGAGAGAGGGGGTTACCTCTCTCTCTGTTCAAACTGCGTAAAAAACACAGTTTGCGCGGCCAAATCTTTCTTTCCCTGCAGTTAAAGTGGCTCTGTTATCTTCTTACAGGACAGAGCTCATGCCCCATTTCTTGTTGTTTTCGTTTTTACTTGGCCTGTGTTTTAACGCGTCGGCTCAAATGACCCCGGAGCAAGCGCTTCAAAGTATTCGTGCTACCTACGAACTGCCGATCGACAAATTTATTGCGGTCGAGGATGTAAAGGGAGACATGTTTTTTGTCTCCAAAAATGGCCGTTATGCAATCAAAGGCACGATGATTGATGTTTGGTCGCAAGAGCCCCTTACAACCATTGCACATATTTCAGAGAGTGTTGACCGTCTGACGTTGCCCAGTTTTTCAAACGATATAGACGGCTTCAAACCTGTTGTGCTGGGAGAAGGCAGAGAGGTCGTGACTGTTTTTACAGATCCCTCCTGTCAATCATGCGCGAAACTGATGAATCAAATCGTCGGATTGAAAGATCGTTACACCTTCAAGATTCTTCATGTCCCCGTTCTCGGCGATCAGTCTAAAGAACTCACAAAGCGCTTGTATTGCGCAGATGACGAAGCGGCGCGCATTGCCACTGAAACTCTAGATTATGGTGATCTTGATCAAGAGCCTTCATGCGATATGGAGGCCTATGAAAAGCGGTTATTGGCCGCTGATATCGTGCAAGTACGCCATGTCCCATTTTTGGTCGCACCAGATCGACGGATTATGAGAGGTAATCCTAAAGATCTTAATGCCTGGCTAAATTCTTCTTCAAAGGAGCTGTAATGAATCTGTTTCGAAATATTGGTGTGAAGGAAATCTATAAGGACGAGTACTTGGAAGATGACTATCGGTGTAGTCGTCTCATCAAGCCATTATCGTACGATGATGACCGGAAGTTTTTCTTAATGTCCGATAAAGCAATTGGCTTCTGTGTTGATTGCGTCCCTATCTCTGGCGGTGATGAGAAGGACCAAGAGCGTCTTAATTCCTTTTTAAATTCTGCCTTCCCAAAGGGCATGATGCTCTCTTTCATGTGGGTGCGCTCCCCAGACATTAAAGCGAGTTTGGCGCAGATGTCGAACCTTCGCTCTGGTCATACTGCAGTTGATCCGATGATGGACGGCTTTATTCGCAGTCGAGCGGAATTTTTTGACAAAGCATCCATGCGCGATATCAATGACAAGGTCGGTAAGGTTTTTGATGTTCGGCTTGTTATTTCTATCAAGGTGGCAATCGAAGCTGAACGGCCAGACCCTCACGAGCTCATAGAGCTTGAGACCTTGCGCCAAAAGGTGATGGGCTCTCTCGATACGGTTGGATTTCAACCGAGATTGATGGATGCATACGCTTATCTTCGTTTTTTGTCGCCGATTCTTAATCAGGGCGATAACGCGTCTTGGCGCAGTGGTGACGTCGAATGTGATAGCGAAAGTCTCATTTGTGATCAGGTATTCGACTACAACAATGACATTGAACTCGATCAAGGCCATGTGCGATTGGGTAAAAAGTACGTCCGAACGTTGTCTGCGAAACGCTTACCCAAAGGCTTTTATTTTGGCAACGCTTTGGCGTTTGCTGGCGATTTGCGTGGAGCAAATAACAATCTCAAATCCAACTACGCAATTATCTGCAATATCACTTATCTCGACCCTGAAAAAGATAAGAATAAGTTAGAGACGAAACGCATGTACGCGGTCAATAACTCCAAAGGCAAGCTCTCTGACATGGTGCCAATTCTTGGCGAGAAAAGAAAAGGCTTCGATACCATTTGCGAAAGTATGACCGAGGGTTTTCGCCCGGTAAAAATGACGTACTCGCTCATGCTCTGGTCGGATGATCTAGAGACGCTCAACTCTGAAACGACAGTGGCCACAACACTCTGGCGAGAGCATCGTTTTGATCTTATGGAAGATACCTTTATCCAGCTTCCGTTATTGATTAACAACATGCCTTTGGGAGCGGATGTTCGCTATACCCGCGACCTGTTTCGTTATAAATCGATGACCACTGAACACGTGGCTGTTTTGATCCCAATTTTTGCAGAATGGAAGGGGACGGGCACGCCTCACGTCAACTTGGTTTCTCGAAATGGCCAGCTCATGAACTTCTCAATGCATGACTCTGGAACCAATAAAAACATGCTCATTTGTGCCACCTCTGGCGGCGGTAAGAGCTTTTTCACGAATGAGCTTATCATGTCTTATCTCTCCGAAGGCGCGAAAGTTTGGGTCATTGATGTCGGTCGGAGTTATGAAAAATTAGCCGAGACCTTGGGTGATAATGCCCAGTTTATTCACTTCGGTTCGGATTCCAATATTTGTGTTAACCCGTTTCCAATTGTTGTTTCGCTCGATGGTCATGAAGACACCCGATCGAAAATGCTTAGCGAACACGAAATTCGTGCCCTCAATTCACAGCAAGTCAAAGATGATGGTGAAGAAGATGCGTTAGTTGGTCTGATTTCAGTCATGTGTTCTGAAAAAGAGCGCTTGTCGAGTTTCCAGATCTCTAAAATCAAACAGGTACTGGCCGAACTTTGGCAGAAGCACGATCGTAATCTTCTTCCAGGCATTATTGCCGAGCGGTTGAAACAAGATGAAGATCAGCGTGTCCGTGACTTAGGTGAGCAGATGTATGCCTTCACGGAAAAAGGGTTGTATGGTCGTTACTTTAATGGCCCGAACAATATCAACCTTGATAGTTCTTTGGTTGTACTTGAACTCGAGGAGCTGAAGTCCAGAACGCACCTTCAAAAAGTTATCCTTTTTCAGCTGATCTACCAGATACAGCAAGAGGTCTATTTGGGAGACCCCTCGCGCAAACGCGTTGTGATAATAGATGAAAGTTGGGATTTACTCGTGAACGGTGGGCCAGAGATCCAGCTCTTCATCGAGCACGCCTATCGTCGGTTT
>DAITOW010000031.1:3956-15533 GCA_036833965.1 Oleiphilaceae bacterium | reverse complement strand
TTTATATCTTCAGGGCTTGCAGCATATTCTCAATGACTATTAGACCTTCTCGGATTTCGAGAACTTATTAAGTGGAAAAGTCGCCTTTGAGTACTTGCCTGTGATCTCACGACTGATCGAAAAAGGCTACCTGATCAAACCCAGATACATCAGCCCCGCCATCCGTAACCCGGCAAAAATCGAACCTGTAAATGCCTATATTGCGCACGCCATAAAATGAGGCTTCCCAGAGACTTTTTACTTGCGGGAAATCGCCAGAGCCGTGCGCAAGCGACCACTGCCAAAGGCTGACATTTTATCAAAGTCGGCTCTCGCAATGGGTAAGTACTGGCAATCAAGTGGTTGCTGGTCTTCGTCCACGTCCGGGTCGTGCACATAAAAGCACTCATCGTCCATGTCGGTCACCATCACCCAGTGTGGTGTTTTCTTGCCATCAAGGCGATAGGTTGAAATCAACACCAGCACACCACAACCCTGCTCCAGCCAGTTTGCAATATGCGTTTGCAGGATGTCCTCATAATGCACGGCAATACCACTCGTCTGACAGCGTTCGACAAACTGGGCATGCACCAGAGTCATTACCTCTTTCTTCTCTTCCGAACGCACCCCGTCGAGAAAGAGTGCGTCTCGAGTGTTGAGATACACATCCGCCTCAAACCCTCTGCGTGCAGCCGCCAAAGCCAAGCCCAAGGGATGGCAACCACCATGCCCGGAAGTCATAAAAATAGTGGTCGCTTCACGCCATAAATCCAGCTCAAGCGCCCTGTCCGGCTGCACTTGAGCATCGACTTTATGCATGGCCATCATCAAAGACGCGGGCCCACAGGTAAAGTCGGTGGTTTGTTGATACCAAAGCACCGACTCAAACTGCTTCTCTTTCACTGAGCCGGACTGACGGCGTCGTTGGCGAATTTGCTTCTGCATTCGCAGGGCATCACGATGGTCGTCGTAATAGTCGTGATATTCGCCAAAAACGTGATACCCCATTCGCTGATAAAGAGCGATGGCAGCGTCATTGCCTTTCGCGACTTCAAGCCGCAAAAATAAACGCCCCTGCTCAAGCGCATACTCTTCCAGCTGCGTCAAAAGACCTTGTGCCACACCCTTGCCTCTGGCTTCGGGTGCTGTGGCAATAGAGTACAAGCGCGCCAGACGGGTTCCCCGATGGCACCAAAGCAGGCCATAGCCAAGCAAGCTACCCTCATGCTCACTCCCCTGCTCACCTCTCTGCTCCGCCACAAGCAAACATCCATGTTTCGAACGGATCCAGTGCCGAAAGCTTCGCTCGCTCAGACGATCCGTCTCGAAACAGTTGCGTTCCAGCGCCAATAGCGGCTTAAGGTCACGAGCCTCCGCCTGCCGATAAAGCACTGCCGGAGCACTTTGATTACTCATACCCACCTCACCATTTACTTCGTCAGTCAGTTCGCCAGTCAGTTCGCCAGTCAGTTCGCCAGTCACGATTCAAGCAGTCCTAACGACCGCGCGCTTCCAGACGACGATGAAACTCACCCATGATCTGCATGTACAACTCGTCACCGAGGTAAGCATCTTCGACCTTATGATCGATGGAAGGATTGTCGTTCACTTCAAGCACATAGGCTCTACCATTCACTTCCTTTACATCCACGCCATACAAGCCGTTACCGATTATTTTTGCAGCGCGCAACGCTGCATCCAATACCCGTTTGGGCACTTCAAAGGTTGGCAAGGTTTCAAAGCCACCGGAGAAGAAGCGCTTGGCTTCATGGTTATAGATTTGCCAGTGATTTCGCGCCATCAAGTAGCGACTGGCGTACAAAGCCCGACCATTCAAAATACCTACACGCCAGTCGAACTCGGTGAACATATACTCCTGTGCGAGCACAAGCGCGCTCTCGGCTAATAGTTCATCCAGTTTTTCCTTGAGCTCTTCACGGCTTTTGACCTTGAAGACACCCCGCGAAAATGAACCTTCGGGCATTTTTAATACCAGCGGATAGGTGAATTTCTCCTCAATCGCATCAAGGCTTTCATCGTCACTGCTGATCACCACTTCGGTACGCAAACTAGGAACTTTTTGATAGGTAAAGGCATCGTGCAAAAACACCTTATTGCAGCAACGTAGAATGCTGCGCGCATCATCCATCACCACCAAGCCGTTTTGCTCTGCTCTCGCCGCAATACGATAGGTATGATGATCAATAGCCGTTGTCTCACGAATAAACAGGGCATCGTAATACGCGATGTTGTCGATTTCATTGATGGAGAGAGCTTGGGCATTGATCCCGTACTTTCCGGCCGCCTTGATAAACTTCGCAATGGCGCTCTTGTCGCTGGGCGGTACCTTTTCTGCCGGGTCGACCAGAATCGCCATATCCCAGCGATAAGGCTTTTTCTTCTCGCTAATGCGCCAAACGTCTTGCGTAAACGTGTCGAGCGCCTGCAAGCACTGTTCCCGTGCATCAGCGTCCAGTTCGCCAAAAGCTCCCCGCGCAACTTTTACATGCGCCCGGGTCGATGACTTTGAAACTGTCACGTTCAAAATTGGCGCTGCATAGTGCCTGAACAATCTCGTCGCCAAGTCCTTGAACTGGGCATCGCTTACCTGGCCAAAAAACACCTGAAACGTAACGGCCTGATCTCCCAAGGGCAGTTTGTTCAACTCACGTTCATAACCGACAAACAGCGAGGCATCCTGGGCACGCAAATCGTTGATCGTTTTCACACTGGGCAATACCAGATGATTACGAGCTTCTGCTAGCAGCGAGCAGTAATAACCCCTGCTCAAATAGGTTTGGGTATCACACAGGTTAATAAGACGGGTTTTTGATTCGTTTAACTGCGGATAGTCCTGAAGATAGGTTTCGAAACTGAGAACATTAGGAAAGCGCTCAGACAGGGACAAGTCCTGCCCATCCACGACAATCAAGGTTTTATACATAGAGAATGCCCCTCGGGCGAATCAATAATACTGTTAAGGTAAGTCCAAACTAGCGTTCGCCGGACGGCGAACGCTGAACAATGCCCATCAATTTATACGTTAATAGGGCCGCGGCAAAATCGTAGGCGTGAAATCCGCCGATCGGCGCAAATTCCATAATATCGAATCCAATAATCTTACGCTGAGTTGCGACGGATTCAAATAAATTTAGCGTTTGATACCAGCTCAAACCACCGGGTACAGGCGTACCTGTGCTAGGGAATACCGAAGGGTCCATGCCGTCAATATCGAGCGTAAAAAACACCTTCTTCGGAAAGTCTTCCGGTAAGCTAATCGACTGAATACCATTCGGCACCAACTCATCGGCATCCTGAAACAAAACGCCACGCGCTTCCCGCGTATTTTTCTCTTCCTCGCAAAACGCGCGAATACCGAGTTGATACAAGGGAATACCTTCGTCGATGACGCGTTTCATCACGGAGGCATGGCTCAGTGGATCGCCTTCGTATGCATCGCGCAGATCTGCATGGGCATCAATTTGCACCACCCCGAAATCCTTGTAACCTGCTTTTAGGTAACCCTTGATCACACCGTAGGTCACTGTATGCTCCCCACCCAAAACGACTGGCATGGCGCCGGCCTTGAGAATTTCATAGGTTGCGTTAGCGATGTTTTCGATCACCTCATCCGGGCTCACACTGCAATCCACAGGCGCGCAGGTATGAATCCCGAGTGATGAAGGGTTGGACTTTCCGTCCCAGGTTTCAAGCTGATCGCTGGCCTGAAGAATCGCTTCCGGCCCAAGACAGGTGCCACCACCATAGCTCACGGTTTTTTCGTAAGGGACCGGCAAAACGGCAAAGCCTGCCTGATCTAGCGGGCTTGGATCAATTTCGGAAGACAAAAAATTGTACTGAGTCATTAGGTATTTCCTGGCAATCTTTAAATCGATCTTTAGATCAATGCGTAAATCAACGTTTAAATCAACGTTCAAAACAGCGCTTAAGACAAGCGGCCTTTGAAATCTTCATAAGAAAACTCACGCACGATTTGAAGCGCATCGGTTTTGGAGTTCCAAATCGCAAGCGAAGGCAGACGCGTTCCGTTAAAGGTGCTGGTCTTCACCATCGTGTAATGCCCCATATCCTCAAACACGAGACGCTGGCCGACAGTCAGCGGGTCGTCAAAACTGTAATCGCCCATCACATCTCCAGCCAGACAGGTCAAGCCGCCCAAACGGTAGGTAAACTGCTTCTCGCGAGGCTCACCGCTATCTGTAATATGGGCGCGATAAGGCATTTCCAGCGTATCCGGCATATGACAGGTTGCCGAAGTATCAAGGATCGCCTGCGGCAGATAATTGAACGCAATATCCAACACTTCCGACACCAGCACACCCGTCCCGATAGCAACGGCTTCACCCGGTTCAAGGTAGACCTCAAATCCATAGCGTTCACGCAGGCTCTTGATCTCATCCACCAACGCATCGATCTGATAACCTGGCGCAGTAATGTGGTGGCCACCACCACAATTCAACCACTGCATTTGTGGCAACCACTCAGCGAACTTTTCCTCGACGGCTTTTAATGTTCGCTCAAGCGGCAAAAAGTCTTGCTCGCAGAGCGTATGAAAGTGCAAACCGGACACCAGGCGAAACGCATTCTGGAATTCCGGCTTCTTCAACGCACGTTCCAGTTCGGCCTGCGTCACACCCAAACGAGAGCCCTTAGCACACGGATCATAGATTTCGTGCTCACCTTCGCTGTGCTCTGGATTAACCCGTAAGCCAATCGACAAGTCATCACGCTCTTTTAAAGCTGGCTCACACAAGTGTGCGAAACGCTCCAATTGCGACGGACTGTTGAACACCACGTGATGCGCAAACTCGAGAATCTGCTTTAGATCCGCCTCACTATAGGCCGCTGAAAACACATGAATTTCACCAGAGTAAAACTCACGCGCCAGCATCGCCTCATGCAGACCACTCGAACAGGTACCCGAAAGATATTTGTTGGTCAGCGGCGCCAGTGACCACATTGAAAACGCTTTCAGCGCATGCAGCACTTTCGCACCACTGCGCGTCTGAACATCATTCAGAATACGCAGGTTGCGTTCTACAGCCACCTCATCCACAACAAAGCATGGCGAAGGCAAACGACTCAATTTAAGCTTGCCGAAATCGGTAAATTGCATGATGACTTTATATACCTCTTAAGGCTCGTTGCTTCTTGCGGTATCGCTTCGCAACGAGCCATTTTTGCTAATTGTCCAGATCGAACTCATCAAGCTCGATGACTTTCCACGGCAAACCGTATTGATTCATGGCTTCCATAAACGGATCAGGATCAAACTGCTCGATGTTGAACACGCCCGGCGCAAGCCAGGTTTTCTCGACCATCATCTTCGCGCCGATCATTGCGGGCACACCGGTGGTGTAGGAAATCGCTTGGGACTTCACTTCATTCCAGCATTGCTCGTGATCACAAATCTGATAGCAGTAAACCACCTTCTCTTTGCCATCTTTCAAGCCGCGAAGCACGATACCAATACAGGTTCTGCCTTTGGTTCTCGGCCCGAGAGTTGAAGGATCTGGTAACAGCTTGGCCAAAAACTGGATCGGCACAATCTCCTGTCCGTTGTATGAAACCGGCTCAATGCCCGTCATGCCGACGTTTTCCAATACTTCAAGGTGCTTGAGATAATTATCAGAAAAGCTCATCCAGAACTGCGCACGCTTAAGCGTCGGGAAGTTCAATGTAAGGCTTTCAAGTTCCTCGTGGTACATGCGATAGATATTGAATGTGCCAACACCATCCGGACAGGTAAAGCTTGCCTTCTTGCTCATCGGCGGAGTAGTTACAAACTCACCGTTTTCCCAATGGCGGCACTCTGCGCTCACTTCACGAATATTGATCTCCGGGTTGAAGTTCGTCGCAAACGGGTAGCCATGGTCACCACCGTTCACATCAATGATGTCGAGATAATGCACTTCATCGAAGTAGTGCTTCGCAACATAGGCGGTAAACACATTGGTTGCGCCAGGATCAAAACCACTGCCCAATAGCGCACAAAGCCCGGCATCTTTAAATCGATCCTGATATTCCCACTGCCATCTGTACTCGAACTTGGCGGTATCCAAGGGTTCGTAGTTCGCGGTATCCAAATAATGCACACCCGCTTCAAGACAGGCATCCATGATGGTTAGATCCTGATAAGGCAACGCAACGTTGATGACCATGAACGGCTGCTCTGCTTTCAGCAATGCCGCAAGCTCAGGCACGTTATCCGCATCCACTTGCGCGGTGCGAATGCTCACGCCGGTCTTTTCCTTCACGCCTTCTGCGATCGATTGACACTTACTTTCGGTACGACTGGCCAGAATAATGTCCGTAAACACATTCGATAACTGTGCGCACTTTTGTGCTACAACATTGCCGACGCCCCCAGCGCCAATAATCATTACTTTACTCATAGGGTTTCCCTCTCGAAATACGTATAACCGTCCAGGCTGGCTTTAAAGGCTGCCATCATTTCTTTGCGTTTTACCGCAGTAATCTTGCCGCTGCGCACGGCTTTCTCCGCCCGCACCCGCAATTCTTCCACCATCACTTTGGGGTCGTACTCTACATAAGAGAGCACGTCTGAAATCGTGTCACCATGAAACTCCCGCTGGAAGTGATAGGCACCCTGCTCATCGATCGAAACACTCACTACGTGCGTGTCGCCAAACAGGTTATGCAAATCACCCAAGGTTTCCTGATAGGCACCGACCAAAAACACACCAAGGTAGTATTCTTCCGCTGGGCGCAGGCTGTGCACTGGCAGGGTCTTACTCAAGCCCTCGCCCAGGACAAACTCGTCGATCTTGCCATCGCAGTCACAGGTCAAGTCAGCAATGATCGCAGCGCGCTGGGGTTCTTCATCCAAACGATGTATCGGCATGATTGGAAACACCTGACCAATCGCCCACATATCCGGCAGGGACTGAAACAGGCTGAAGTTGCCGTAGTAAATATCCGCCAGCATGGAGGGCAAGTTCTCAAGCTCTGCAGGCATGCGGTCGGCCTCATGCACGTATTTAGCTACTTGTTGCAAAATAGAAAGACTCAGATTTTCCGCAATAGCACGCTCGGACAGACTGGCTTGACCCGCCAAAAACTGGGAGCGCAACTCATCACGATAAAACAGGGCATCGTTGTAACACTCCTGATAATTTCGTCGGTTCAGTACCGAAAGCACGGTCTGCAGACTGTGCAACAAGTGGTGCGCGTCTTCTGGCAATACTAGCTCTTCTGACGGTGGCTCATACGTCCGCACATCCAGCACGTTGAACAAAAGCATCGATGAATAAGCGACAGTCGCCCGACCAGACTCGGTAATAATGACCGGGTGCGGAATATCCATTGGCGTAAGCGTTTCGGAGATCGTCTCGACGACATTCACGCAATACTCATCCAACTGATAATTCATGGAATGGGTACTGTTGCTGTGTGCACCGTCGTAATCCACCGCCAAACCACCACCGAGATCCAGATAACCCATGGCGGCGCCCTCACCCAGCAAACCCGCATAAAAGCGGCAGGCCTCGGCAACCCCTGTGCGAATGTTACGAATGTTCGGGATTTGCGAACCAAGATGACAATGCAGCAGCTGCAAGCAGTGCAACATATTCTCTTGCTTGAGCGTATCGACAACCTGCATCAGCTTTGCCGTCGACATACCAAAGATGGAACGGTCGCCACTGTCCTGATTCCAATGACCATCTACCGTTACGCTCGAACGAATACGTACACCCAGCATCGGCTCGATACCCAAAGCGCGACTGCGTTCGATAATCACCGGCAACTCGGTTGGCGTTTCAAGCACGAAAATACAGCGAATACCCATGGCATTGGCGTATAAACCCAGCTCGATAAACTCGGCATCCTTGTAGCCGTTACAAACAATCAGGCTCTCGTTGTCGTGCAGCTTGCTCAAGGCAATAATCAACTCCGCCTTGCTGCCGGCTTCCAAACCATGATGATAACGGCTACCAAAGCTGGCGATTTCCTCGACCACATGGCATTGCTGGTTAACCTTGATTGGAAAAACACCGCGGTACACGTTCTGATAGTCGAACTGTTTGATCGCGCGCAAAAACGCCTCGTTCAGCGCTTCAATGCGTCGATCAAGCACATTCTCAATGCGCAAAATCGCAGGCATATCCAGTCCACGCTCACGCATGTCACGAATGATGTCGATAATGGGAACTTCAGGGCGGTCAGGATGCGCGCGCACCACAACATTACCCTGTTCTGAGATACTAAAAAAATCGCCACCCCAATTACCAATGCCATAAAGGCCTGCACTGTCCTCGGCAGACCAAACACCAGTATTGGGGGAAACGAGGGGCGGCTTAACCATCCGACGGTCCTCACTGTCATTGTAAAAAGGCTATTGGCCAACGGCCTAAGCTTTCTTGCTTGCGCGCTTTCTACAATAGTGAGAAAACGCCTGGGCTAAACTTGCATAAATCCTCGGGGGGAGACTGAAATCGCGCGGAAATGTATAGGCTTATATTGGTGAATACAAGACTTTTTTTCGCTAAGGGAAAAATAATTTAGATTAGAGATAAGATACTGATTTTAAAAGGAAAAAAATAGGATTTTTGTATAAGTATTTTTTACATTTGTAGCCAATATTGAACACCCTGGCGCTGCAGGAAAGATTCGGCCTCAGCGCCCTGCAACATGCTCAAGGTAGAGAGCATGCCAGCATGCAGACAACTCGGAGCGGCCACCGAAACACCGCTCGGCGCACCTTCAACTGGCCAGGCTGTGATTGGGTTAAGAATATGAGGAAGTTTCCGCCCACAGTATATGACGTAGCGATTGGCATTGCCGCTGGTCGCAATCGCCCCGCCATATAATTCAATCCTGGCAACGGCCGTGTTATCGCGCATTGCGCTCTCGATACCCACTCGCCAGGGCTCGCCTGAAACACGCGCCCCTGTTGCCGCCAGATCGCCGCCAAAATTGATCAACACCGATTGCGCCTTGCGATCAGACAAAGCCTGCACCGCGATTAAAAGGGCCCGATCAACTGCGTACTCTTTGCCAATGCCGCCAAGATCAATCTCCATACCTTGTTGCAGGCGAATCGTTGAGGCAGTGCGCGCCACCTTATCCCAGCCGATGTGCTGCTTTATTGCCTCTCGCTCGGAATCTGAGGGAACACGCGTGCCACCATCAAATTTCCAGAGTCGCCGCAAAACACCCGAAGTGATGTCAAACAAGCCACCGCTCGCCTGATAGCACTGATCAGCAAATTCAAACAAGGCAGAGGTTTCAGAATCTATTTCAATCTCGACACCGCCCTGATTAATTGCGTGTATCAGATTGTCTTTTCGGTAGCGGCTGAACTTGGCTTCGATACGCCAGGTTTCGATCACAATCGCCTCACAAATGCCTTGGGCAATCGCTTTATCCAGCCCCTCAAGCACAATCTCACAGTCGCTGGCCATTGCCTCAAAAGTACAAAGAAAAAGCCCACCCTCAGCCCGGAAGCGAGGCTGTGGGTGGTTAGCAGGGTTATTCTTTGCCTGAATAGTTAGGTCTGTCACGCGATCTCTTGCTGTTGCTATCTATGCATTTTGGCTACTCCTAGAAAGAGTAGCCAAAGGTGAGCATCATTGCTGACATATCCGGATACAAATCCTGGCTCGTCAACTTACCAAAACCCTGCTCGCCGTCGTTTGACTGCATGTAATAGGACAAGCGAACATTGGCCTCGCCTTCACCCAATCGGAAGCCATACTTGGCGCCTAATGTGTAAGCCGTCATCTCGGCCAGACGGTAGTCCGAACTTGCCTCTGTCAGAGTCGGAGAGCCATTGTTGTATTCACTTTCAGTGACGAAGCGCTTGTAAAAATCCGCCTCATTCTGCATGTAGTAACGGAAATAAGGTTCGATGTAGCTATCGGTAAAATGCCATTGATAGCTAGCCTCGAGAGTACTCGAATTAATCCCCCAGTCATCGAGCATGAAGCGGTAGGAAAGGTCGATGATGTCACCACTGTCCAGTGCATGCTTGGTTTGCCAGTAAAGGCTGTGCTTCATCCGCGAATCCGGTCGCGCTTCGTAAAGGTAAATGTTATCACCGTTGCCATCCTGAGCGTTGCCACCAAAGTTCGGGCCGACCGTGTCGTCAATCACGCTCAACACTTTATAAGGGTCATTCAGATAGCCATCGGCCATACCCAAGCCATAATTGAACTGCATGATGGTATTTTTGTTGATGACCTGGGTAACACCAACTAACAAATCGAGCACCGTTTTTGAGTCGTTACTGTCTTTGGCACTCTGGGGATCGTTGAAATCCATTTTAGCGAGCGGCTTGGGTGCTCCACCAACCGGCTCTATCTCGTCCTGCTCAAGAGAAAGACCAAGATTCAACTCGGTATTCTTGTTGTTCATGTAGTGCGTCAGACCACCATTTACGCCAAACGAAAAGTAGTCGTACTCTGTCGAACCATATACACCTGCCGAATAAGCCCAGTCACGATTGATCGGCGCACTCCAGGATGTACTCAACGCAACACGAGTGTCCTTGAAGGTATCATCCAAGGGCGCTTCGTTCGCCTGCACCGTATAGGTACTGCTGCCTGATGGTCTGGTAAACGTTTGCAGGCTATCGCTCGGCGTCGCGCCATTCGGCGAAGCGCCGGTGAGCATGTCAAAGGTGGCTTTGAAATTCAGCGCCTCCCCTTCGTCGAAGTTTCTGGTGGCGCTGAACACAGGCTCGATTGCCATCACCCGATCATCACTTTCAGCGTAAAACAGGCCGGCGACATCAAAATCCCATTCGCCTGGCACGCCCTCGGCTATTGCGTGAGTCGGTATCGCAGAAAGTAAGGCGCAAGTAGCTGCCGCCAGTACGGAGCTCACTGCTTTGCTCTCAGCAATGTTTTCAGCCACAGGTACTTTCACTTCCGTATTGTTTTGCGAAGATCGCTGCTCTATTAATTGCATCCGCAACCTCCTCCTGAAAAGCTTCGGCCGCCACTGCTGGCTTCCTTGCTGAAATAAATATGATCGTCAAAAGCGGACTCGATAGGATCGTCTATCAAGGCCATTTCCGGCCTTGCAAGCGTCTCCCGCTCCCAGGGCTTTACACCCAGATCTGCACACGCGCTTGCCATCAAGGCCAAACACGTCACACACAACCTCAACACATATGGTTTCATTGCCCTGCCTCCATTAATTCTGCAATCAAGGCTTCATGTTCCTCAGAACGCGCCTTACTGAAGCCGATCACTCGCTCACGCAAATTGCCGTCTCTGCCAAAAATATAGGTACTTGGCATCCCCATCACCTGAAGTTGTTCTGCACTGGTTCCTGAAGGATCAAAGGCAATATCAAAATCTGCTGGCACGTCCGATAGAAACTGATCGGCCTTAGCGCGATCTTCATCCAGATTGACCGCAAGAATCGCCAGGCCCTGATTCTGATATTTCTCCAAAAGACCATTCATCCACGGGAACGACTGTCTGCATGGCCCACACCACGAAGCCCAGAAATCCAGAATCAAGACCTTGCCTTCATATTTGGAAAGGTCGTAAGCCTGATCGCCCATTTGCAAAGTATTCTGAGATGGTTTTGCTGAAGACTGGGCTG
>DAITOW010000031.1:0-3856 GCA_036833965.1 Oleiphilaceae bacterium | reverse complement strand
GCCTGATCGCCCATTTGCAAAGTATTCTGAGATGGTTTTGCTGAAGACTGGGCTGAAGACTTGGCCTCCACAGCATGCCCCGATAGGCTGATCAACAGCAGAGCAACCCAAAGACAGGGTTTGAAGAAATTCACCAACATAACGTCTCTCCTTTTCTGTATATCTGCTATTAAACAGAACTTTTATTAACGCAATCTTAAGAAAGACGCTTTATTCTCAAGCGCATGAAAATGGCTCGGTCTAAACTAAAGTAATGGAGGATTCGCATGCGCTTATTATTGGTTGAGGACGATATGCTGCTCGCAGACGGCATCGTGTCTGCGATGCAGATTGCCGGCTATGTAGCAGATCATGTAAGCACTGGCGAACATGCCATTCATGCCCTTGAATCAGAACAATTTGATCTGGTGATTCTCGATTTGGGTTTACCCAAAATGTCAGGTCACGAAGTGCTAAAACATATTCGTGGCAAAAAGATCCAAACACCGGTGCTCATACTGTCGGCCCGTGATGCCATTGAAGAAAAGGTTGCCGGCCTTGATGCCGGAGCCGACGACTACCTGATGAAGCCGTTTAACCTGGACGAACTGAAAGCAAGAATTCGCGCCCTGTTAAGGAGGCACTCCGGAGAGCGTTCTCCAACCATCAACATCGGCGATCTGGAAATTGATCCGGCACGCCATCAAGTGCGCGTAAAGGGCGAAGACTGCGGACTCACACCAAAAGAGTTTGCGATCCTCATGGAGCTTTGTACGCATAAAAACCGCGTGCTATCAAAAGAACAACTCGAACCACTAATTTATGGTTGGGATGGAGACGTCGACAGCAATTCAATCGTCGTGCACATGCACAACCTTCGAAAGAAAATCGATCTGCCGCTCATTAAAACAATACGTGGCATCGGCTATATGTTGGAGACCCCTTGAAGAAACAACGCTCCCTGTTTTTCCAGCTCTGCGCCGCGCTCGCAGGTGCCATTACCATTGCAACACTGCTTTCAAGCTGGCTGAGTTTTCATGATGCTGAAGAACAGGTCGAAGAACTGTTCGATGCCGAAATGGCCCAGATCGCGCGTGTTATTGAAGGGCTTGTGCTGAGCCAGAGAAACCAGGCGCAAAACCAGCAAATCGGGAAGCCCATTCCCTATCTGGATGACATGCTCGATCAACAGACGTTCCAACACGAGGAATACACTGCATTCGGACATGAGTATGAGCGCAAACTCGCGCTGCAAGTTTGGGATAAGCAAGGCAAACTGCTACTTGAAAACAAGCAGCTCTCCCCAGAGGTAGATACCTTGGAAAGAGGCTTTGGTCATCTTTACGAGTCGTCCCACAACTGGCGTACATTCACCATTATCGGCGAACAATTAGATGTGCGGGTTGCGCAGAGAGATGACGTGCGCAATGAACTGACCTGGACCATCGGCTGGCATGCGATCATGCCGCAACTTGTTATCAACACCCTTTTACTTGCTCTGATCTTTTTGATCATTCGCAAGAGTATCGCACCCTTGAGCCAGCTCACACACGAACTATCGCAGCGCGACACCGAAAACCTGGAGCCGATCACCAGTCATGGCGATACGCTCGAAATCATGCGACTGGAGGAAGAAATCAACAAACTCTTCCAACGGGTGAGTGACAGCTACGAGCGCGAGCGGCAATTTACAGCAGATGCTGCGCACGAACTAAGAACACCCTTGGCAGCAGCAAACATCCATTTGGAGAACATCAAAAGCATAGCCAAGGACCCACAAGTACAGTCCTTTAGTGGTAAAGCCGAGGCAAGCATCCGACGCCTGCGTCATTTGGTGGAGCAGTTACTCACCTTGCGGCGCATGGACAGTACCACAGCAACAGAGACATCTATTCTGGATGTACGCTCTACTCTCGGCAGTATCATTGATGAACTATGCGCGGGCATTACAGAACCGAAGGTTTCAATTCGTCATACCTTAGCGCCTGGCGAGCACGCGTTGATCCGGATCAATGAGTTGGAATTCGATATCCTAGTGCGCAACTTGGTTGGAAATGCACTGAAGTATCGAAATCGTAGCTCAAGCATCGACATCACTGTCTCTGCAGATCATCTCACCATTTTTAACGAATGCGATGCCATAGACGAGGACGATATCGATAAACTTTTCCAACGTTTTAGCCGCGGCAAAGGCGAACAACGCCAAGGTTCAGGCCTCGGATTAGCGATATGCTCGGCTATCTGCACCCGAAATCATCTTAATTTTAAACTTTATAACCAAAGCTATGGCCAGCGGCATGGAATCGAAATTAATTTGAGCTGGAGAAAAATACAGTCCCAATAAGTAAAAACTTGTGGGGGCCACATAGGACGACTATATAACTTACTCTTTGAATAGTTTAAGTGAAGGGTCCGCTATGTCCAAGAGCAGCAAGCCTGAAAGAGAAGTTACTTCAAGTTCTGGTGCAAGTCAGGTGGATCTGGAAAAACGTAAAAGTTTGGCCAAAATCGCCGCCGTCGGTTTGGGTTCTTTTGTCTCAGCCAAAGCCCCCTATGTGTTCGCAAAGAACAAAAATGTACTTCGCGTTCTCGGTACTCACGTCACCTTGCAAGAAGAACTGCGCCAACGGGCTATGTCAGACCTCGGCATCGAACTGCAATTTGAGCCGCGAGGCAGTGCCGCTGTTCTCCAAAAAGCGTCTATCTCCCCCGAATCCTTCGACCTGTATGAGCAATGGTCCAATAGTATTAACGTGCTTTGGCATTCCGGCTCTATTCAAGCAATCGAGACCAAACGCCTCAAATACTGGGATGAAATCAATAACCTGACAAAAACCGGTAAACTCACCGAACAAGCCAATGTCGGCGCCGGAGACGCGCCTTACAAGATCCTTAACGTTCAGGACGATGACGAGTTAGGAACGGAGTTTACGGGGCGTATCAGCTTTCTTCCCTACGTTCATAATGTCGATTCATTCGGCTACGACACGCGGGTAATCGAAAAAGGAATTCCCTACGAAACTGAAAGCTGGGGCTGGCTACTTGATGAGAACTATGCGGGAAAGGTCGCCATTGTAAACGCACCGACCATCGGCCTGTTTGATCTGGCGCTCGCTGCGCAGGCGCGTGGCTTGGTCAAATTCAACGACATTGGCTCAATTACCAAACAAGAGTTGGATGCGCTTTTCAACATACTCATTGATCTCAAGAAGAAAGGACATTTTAGTGGCTTCTGGAATTCGGTGCCGGAGTCTGTCGACTTCATGGCCAACGGCCGGGTTGTGATCGAGAGCATGTTTTCGCCAGGTGTTTCAGCACTCAACGGACAGAATGTACCGGTTGTCTATGCTGCACCGAAAGAAGGCTATCGCGGCTGGCATGGCGTCATGTGTCTGTCGTCAGCGACCCATAATCGCCAAAAAGACATTGCTTACGAGTATATGAACTGGTGGCTATCAGGTTGGCCGGGCGCTTTCATCGCCCGTCAGGGTTACTACATTTCCAATCCGCAACGCTCAAAAGCTTTATTGTCGGAAGAGGAATGGAACTATTGGTATCAAGGCCTACCGACAAGTCAGGACTTACGTGGAACCGATGGTAAAATCTCGGTTCGCAAAGGAGAATCGCGCACCGGCGGCAGCTACGAAAAACGTTTTAGCAACGTAGCGGTCTGGAATACAGTGATGCCAACCTACGAATACAGCCTCCAGAAATGGTACGAGTTCATCAGCGCTTAACGGATTTTTCTGTATGTTTCGTTCGTTAAAGGTTCAATTAACTCTGATTCTGGTTTCGCTCGTTTCAATCCTGCTCGTGCAAATCATGTTGTCACGTTTCACGCAATCTTCCCTGAACCTGAATCAGCAAACTATAGATG
>DAITOW010000030.1:0-15549 GCA_036833965.1 Oleiphilaceae bacterium | reverse complement strand
GAGAAGCTGGAACAACGGCGCGCAGAGCGTGAAAGCCTGCCAATGCCATTTCGTCGCCCTAACAAGCGCGACCGACGTTTGATTCATCGCTTTAGAGAAAAGCAAAGCGATTAGTAATAGAGAGATATTATGTCCACTAAAGACATGCTTGAAGGTGATTCGTTTCAAAAATTCATGTTTGATGACTGCCATATTCGGGGCGAGATTGTGCGATTGTCGGACAGTTTTCAGCAAGCAATCCAGAATCAGCAGTATCCGTCGGTCGTCAGAAAACTGCTCGCAGAGGCGACGACTGCTACCTTGTTAATGACAGGAACCTTGAAGTTTGAGGGACATTTGTCCCTGCATGCGCGAGGACAAGGTCCGCTGACGCTTTTAATGGCGGAGGCAACGAACACGAAAAATTTTCGTACGATTGCGAATTTCACGGAAGATCTACCCGAAGAGGGTGAGCTCAGGATGTTGCTTGGAAAGGCACAGTTAGCGATTACCATCGACCCGGAAAAAGGTAGACGTTATCAGGGTATTGTTCCCTTGGAAGATGCGACGATGGCGGAATGTCTTGCCCGCTATTTTGAGCTTTCCGAGCAGCTTCAAACACACTTTATGTTTGCTTCGGATGAGGACGGTTGCTATGGCTTGATGTTGCAGCAACTGCCGGACTATAAGCACATCGAAGATCAGGATGCCTGGGATCGAATTCGGCAGTTGAGTGAGACTCTGGGTTTTGAAGAACTCAAGGCGCATAGTAATGCCGAAATCTTGCACCGACTCTATCACGAAGAGAAGGTTTCTGTGTATGAGCGTGAGGAGGTTGGATTCAAGTGTTCCTGCTCAGAGGAACGATCCCTGGCATCTATTCAGGCTCTTGGAGCAGAGGAAGCATTGAACATTTTGGAAGAAGAGTCTGTGATTCAGGTAGATTGCCAGTTTTGCGGGCAACACTATGAGTTTGATCGCAATAAAATTAACACTATTTTTGACATTGGAAAGCCCCACTAGGGCTATTCATAGCAGGTATAGAGCGCATAAAGTTCGAGTGACGAAAAGGCTGTCGTTTTTTGTACAGCCTTTTGGCATAATAGCGCACCAATTTTTAGGCGGGTTTCGATTCGCTTAAACGAAAATTTCAATTTCTGGTGAGGTCAAAGTGAGTAACACTTTTGTTGATCTAAGTTCAGCGCAACTAGTTGAACACGCGCTTGAGCGCAAAGAAGGCAGCTTAGCCGCTAATGGTTCTTTGGTAGTTACTACGGGTAAAAGAACTGGTCGCTCTCCAATGGATCGTTTCATTGTTGAAGAGCCAAGCACTTCTGATGCTATCTCCTGGGGTCCGATTAATCGCCCATTTGATGCAGACAAGTTCGATGCTTTGTGGGAGCGCGTGGAAGCGTACCTTGCTGAAAAAGACAGCTATGTGTCTCATTTGCATGTTGGTTCTGATCCGGATCATTACCTTGCGGTAAAAGTGACCACAGAAACGGCATGGCAAAACCTTTTTGGCCGAAATCTTTTCATCCGTCCTGAGCAGTATAATCCTGCTGACAAGCAAGAATGGCAGATTCTCAACGTCGCGAGTTTTGTTTGTGAGCCTGAGCGTGATGGCACAAATAGCGATGGTACGGTCATGATTAACTTTGCCCAGCGTAAAGTGCTTTTGGCTGGTATGCGCTACGCCGGTGAAATGAAGAAGGCTATGTTCTCTGTGCAAAACTTTTTGCTTCCGGAGAAAGACGTTTTGCCAATGCATTGTTCAGCAAACGTTGGTGAAGATGGTGAAACCACTTTGTTCTTTGGTCTTTCAGGTACTGGTAAAACAACACTGTCAGCTGATCCGGAGCGTTTCCTGATCGGTGATGACGAGCACGGCTGGGGAAAAGGCACTGTCTTTAACCTAGAGGGTGGTTGCTATGCCAAGACGATCGACTTGAGCCAGAAGAATGAGCCCATCATTTGGGATGCAATCAAGTTTGGTGCGATTGTCGAAAACGTAACGATTGATGAAAACACCCGTGTTCCTGATTACACAGACACGAGCCTAACTGAAAACGGCCGTTGCGCTTACCCGTTGGAGCACGTTGAAAAGCGTGTGATTGAGAATCGTGCTGGTGAACCAAATGCGATTGTCTTCCTGACGTGTGACATGACAGGTGTATTGCCTCCGGTTTCTCTTCTTTCCAAAGAAGGGGCGGCTTATCACTTCTTGAGCGGTTATACAGCGCTGGTTGGTTCGACAGAAATGGGTTCTGACTCAAAACTTAAATCAACTTTCTCTACCTGTTTTGGTGCTCCCTTCTTCCCTCGCCCTGCTGGTGAATATGCTGAATTATTGATGAAGCGTATGGAAGAGTTCGGTTCCAAGGTTTACTTGGTAAATACAGGCTGGACCGGCGGTTCATTCGGTGTTGGTCAGCGATTCAGTATCCCGACGACCCGAGGCATTATCTCTGCAATTCAGAATGGTGCGCTTGCTGATGTGGAAACTACTCATCTTGAGAAATTGAATTTGGAAATCCCGGTTGCAGTGCCTGGTGTTGATTCTTCTTTGTTAAACCCCCGCGACACTTGGGCTAGCAAGGAAGATTACGATGCTAAGGCTGCGGATTTGATTTCGCAGTTTGTAGAAAACTTCAAGAAGTTTGATGTGTCCGATGCAATTGTTGCAGCAGGTCCTCAACTCTAAGTTGAATCAATTTAAAGAGAACCGGTATCGTTTTTGCGATACCGGTTTTTTTGTGCTCGTTTAGTCGCTAATTAGTCTTTAACCTTGGAATCCTTAGCGGATGATCCCGTGTTTGTGGCAACGCAAGCGGTAAGCCTTATCGCTCAATTGGTGGCGCTTCTGTCGCCATGTATCCATTTGCTTCGCTGAGCCGCCACGCTTTCGTTTGATATCGATTGTCTCAATCTGTTTGCTTATCGCGTGACACTGTTTGTAAGAGCCTTCTTTTGCAAGTATGCCTGCTGAAAACCACAAACAGATTAGCATGCCCGCCATTTGTAATAATTTGATCTTCCTGATCATCTTTTATTCCCTTTATCAATTCGCTATATATAAAAAAGCCCCGCACTAGGCGAGGCTCTTTAGATTAACAGCTTTTGTGTTCTGATTAGCCCATCATTTGATAGAAGAGCGGCATAAACGCAACGATCAATAGTACGGTACCCATCGTTACAAGCGGTAAGAGTATCTTCTCATAACGCTGGTAGAAGCTGCCCTCTGTAAGCACAGCTTTGAGCGCTTCCTCCTCGCCAACGACTTGTCTTGCTAGAAGGTGGTTCAGCGCGACCGGCGGACTCAGATAGCCAAGTTCAAATGCAACCAGAGTCAGCATCCAGAAATGG
Source organism: Oleiphilaceae bacterium (assembly GCA_036833965.1). Taxonomy (GTDB): domain Bacteria; phylum Pseudomonadota; class Gammaproteobacteria; order Pseudomonadales; family Oleiphilaceae; genus PZPK01. The sequence continues at coordinate 12,204 of DAITOW010000030.1, read as the reverse complement.
ATTGGATCAATGCCGGCACTATAGGCGATTGGTGCGATCGTCTGACTCACCAGGATAACTGCGCCAAACGGCTCCATAATCATACCCATGATGATGAGTACACCTACGAGAAGTGCCATTGCTGTCCACACGCTTGTAAATTCTGCTGGGAATAGCTCAACTACACCAGAACGCTCAATAGTACCGCCAAGACAAATGGTACAGCCGATCAAAAGCAATAATGCTCCAATCTCGGCAGTGGTTTGGTTGGTCGCGGTGCGAATGCAGTTTTCGATACCTTTATGAGGAATACTTGTTTGGCCATCTTCGCTCACGGAGTCCTTCTTAGTGACATGCTCGTAGATCAGGATGACAAGCATCATGACCGGCAAGATACGAGCGGCAGAAAACTCATCGAGGCGAACGTTTACGGCATAGCGGTAAAACAATACAACTGCCACCATACAGATAATGTATGGGATGAGTGGGCGGAAAGCAGAGATCATTGCCGGGAAGGCATCTGCAGGTGAAGCCAGCTCAAAACGGTTTTGGCGGTTTAGTGTTGTTGCAAAAAGTGCGAATAGAACCGCACTTAGCAAGAATACATAGATGCCCCAGCCGAATAGCTGATCTGTGGTCACCTCACGGTTCATGAACGCGATTACAACCACAAGTAGACATGGACGTAATACAACACCCATTGAGCCCGACATAGCCGTTGCCGCAAGCGCTAGTTGTCGGCGTGTACCAGCTGCGCGAAGCTCGTGATAGATCACCGCACCTGCAGCGATAACGAAAATACCTGAACCGCCGGTATAGGCTGTTGGAATAGCGGCAAGGATTACAACGAATACCACGAGCAGCTCTGGGGGAAGCTTCCAGGGCTTGAATAGTGCAAGCACCAAAGAGGCGAAGCGCGTTTGCTTCAACATCATACCAATCCAGACATACAGACCGACGTTCAGGAACATGTCTGATAGATCGAGTAATTTATCCAGATAGATACCAAGAGCGGCAGGGTTGGATTTATTGCCTTCTCCCAGTCCAAGGAAGAAGAACAAGGAGGCGATGATGGTCATCGTGGCGTATAGCGGGACAGCAAGTAGCGCTCGGCCGATATTACCGCCGGGAGTCAGGTTTGAGCCGGGACGGAAAACATTTATGGCACTCATGATCGTCAGGATTGCGAAGCCATAGACCCATAACTCGTGAATGAAAATCGCTTCAGGCGTCATTTTGGAGCCGTCTGAGTGTGCGAGAGTTCTGAATGCAATTGACGAAGCGAGGAGTAGACCATTTGCGATCAGCTGCGATGTGCTCGCAACGAAATGGTCAAGACTGGACATAACAGGTCGCATAGCAATGTGGTGTCGACTAAAGGTCGCAGTCGTTGCACAAAGCAGGATTAACGCGATGAGAATGAACTTTTGAGACATAATTCCGAACGCAATTACTTCGGAAACAAAAAGTTCAATTGTCCGGAAGGTCTCCAGTGCTGGAGTAATCCGGGATCTGGTTTCCTCGTAGTTCGCGAATTCACTAACACAATCCAGTCTAGCGTTTTCGATAGATTTACGGATTAACTCCGGATCAGCAGGTTCTGCGTCAAAAAGACCGAAGTCATCGTCCTCTCCGCTCTCGGCGATCCGCGCCTGAACTGCAGCCTCAACATCAAGTTGTGGGTCACAGGTAGGTAGCACGGGATCTACGCGAAGCTTGTAGTAGCCCTCCCAATAATGTTCACCGATTCTTAGAATCTGGTTGTGAATATCACTACTGGTACTAAAAATGACGACAAGCAAAAGCAGAATGCAAGCCGGGAGGGATGATAGCCACTCGGTACTCGAGCGACTTTTTATTGTATTGGAAACCACGAAATTCCTACTCCCTAGTTAGTTTTTTATTAAGGTAATTCGTTGTTATAGCGAAAAAAAAGCCGATAGATTATATCGGCTCTTACGGTGTCATAACCAGTATAGAATGGGACTAATTCGTTCCAATTCAGGGTTATTACTTCTCGTTACGGCAATAATAGCGTGCGCTAGTTCACACTATTGCTGATGACCTAAAATAGATCATCCAGAGAGACTTCTTCGATGTCGTCAGCAGCGTTTTCATCCCAGAAAGTGCCCAGGCCGCCAAGAGGGGTTCTCTTGCCTGTTGCTTCGGTCCACATCTTGTCTGAAAGTCGTGTTAATACTTCCGTTGCTGTTGCATCAAAAAGACGGTATTGAGCGTTTGACGGGAACTTTGCAGTTTGCTCGGCATGTCGTTTCATGATTGCGCGAAGACGAGCATCATCGCCTTTCGAATAGGCAGCAACGGCATGAAATACATGAGATAAACGAACGCGTGCCTGCTCTCCTATGAGATCTGCTTGCTCCAGTCGAGCCCAAGGATCTTCACCATCCGGCGTAGCGCCTGGTAGCAAGCTCCATACAGTTGCCTTTAGTGCAAGAGGAGCTCCAAACCATTTTTTGTTATCAAGACAGCCAGCAGCGCGTTCTGCTTGAGCCGCAATGTTCTTGGGAACGCCGATGTATGAGCCGGACATTATGTCGTTATTCAGAGCCAGCAAACCACCAGCAAGCCCTGCTAGCCAGATAATCTGATCGAAATCCTGAGTCAGCTCCGGGCACTCGACGCCACCGTTTTCCAGTGGGCGACCGATTTCCTTGCCGTCGTTAAACGCAATTAATTGGTCCCACGCAACCAGATAGCGTTTCGCTGCCTTTAAGTGATGACGTTTTTGAGCGATCAGTGCGTCCTCAGCAAAGTCTGGCTGAAGTGCGCGGATGTAACGCAGGTATTCCAGTTCTTTTTCGGCTGCACGCGCCTCTTCACAGCCGCCAGCGCCCAAATGAAGAAGTACAGCGAGTTCATGCGGCTCTTCAGTGATTCGACCAAGAGCCATTACCATGGAAGTAAGAGCCTCGGCTCCGGCGCAACCGGCTTCTGTATCATCGGTGGTTAGAAGGTAAGGAACAATGTGCGCCTCGCCGAGCAGGGTGACGGTGTCGCCCGTTGGCTTGATGAATGGCTTTACCAGAAATTGGTTAATAGCCTTACATCCGCCGAAAAAGGTAGCGAGGCCAATACACAAGACAAGCCAACGTACTTTGCGCAATGTTGAATTGAAATTCACAAAATGCTCCTGAAGTTACCTACCAGATTCCTTTGACAGGTGATTCATCAAACTAGTTTTAGGGTGGCGATTATCCAATAACTGGCGTGTGATTTGTGAGATTTATGCCACAAAGAGTTGAAAGGGAGCCTAATTTGATGTCAAAAATTATAAATTCATTGCAGTAAGTAAATTTTCATTGCGAACTTGAGCAAGTTAGCTATCTTAAGAGTCGATAATAATCAAACAGCTTACTTGCCGAATAATAAAGAGGGAAAGCGATGAAAAAGCCAGAATTGATTACCGCAATTGCAGAAGCAACAGGTTTAACCAAAGACAAGTCCGGTGAGGTTTTGAATGCCTTGCTCGACCAAATCACTGATGCGATGACGCGCAATGATTCAGTCAGCCTGATTGGTTTCGGGACATTTTCCCAGCGCGTACGCAGTGCCCGTACGGGAAAAAATCCGCAAACAGGTAAGACTATCCAAATCCCGGCTAGTAAGTCTGTTGGTTTTAAGCCCGGCAAAGCCCTAAAAGACTCCGTGAACTAATCAGCAGAATACACGTGCACACCTTCAATGAAGGTGTGCAGCACTCTCGAATTTGTCTTTTGTCCTAGTAAAGGTGTGTTGTGGCCTGCGGAGCGAATGCTGGCTGCGCTCACCGTTTCGCCCTCCAAGCTTAAGACACTAAAGTTTGCTTTCTGGCCTACTTCTATTTTGCGGTCTTCCAGTCCAAGGACACTTGAGCTGCGCGTGTTCATTGCAGCGATAAATGTTTCCAAAGGCAGTTCTCGCGCAGTATCCAATGTCATTGCGAAGTGAAATAGATGCTCGATGTTACTAATGCCTGTTGCCGATTCGGCGAAAGGAGCATTTTTTGCTGATGAACTTTGCGGCTCATGTGCGCTGCAAATCGCATCAATGGTTCCATCCAAAACACCCTCAATCAGAGCCTTTCGGTCGTGTTCACTTCTGAGTGGAGGGATTGTATGAAAGTTGTTGTCATAGCCCTGAACGGCTTTGTCGGTATAGCAAAGGTTTGCAATGGCAACGTCCGCACTAATTCGTGCGCCCTTTTTCTTGGCTTCGCGAACAAGTTCAACCGAGTGTGCGCATGAGAGGTTGCTTAGATGCAGTCTTACACCACTAGTTTCCGCCAGCAGGCAGAGTTGCGCTATTGCGATTGTCTCTGCAATTTCAGGGATGCCTTTTAGGCCAAGCATTGTTGATGTCGTTCCACTATGCATACTTCCCACATAAAGAGAGCGGACCATCGGGTGCATAAAGATGGTCATATCAAAGGTGCGGGCGTAATCAAAGCAGCGTTTGGTAATGGCAAGTGAGTCAATGGCGCAAAAGCCGTTGCTGAGTGCCTTGCAACCGGCATCCCTAAGCTCGGCATATTCGCTTAAAAGCTTGCCTTCCAGATCTGTCGTCATTGCGCCGATCATAATCAGTTTGGCGCTGTTTGCTAACTCCGCCTGTTTTTCAATTAGCTTTGAAATAGCGGGGACATCATTGATCGGAGAGGTATTTGGCATTAAGCAGACGCGGCCCACTCCGCCAGAGGCGGCAGCATGTAATTCCTGGTCAAGGCCCTTGATACTGGCTACCTTCATGCCCAGATCAGTTAGCGTTGGCACAATGAGTTTGCCCTGACAATCTATCGTTTGGGAATTTGGCTCAAGATCTTGGTCTAGTGATTTAATTAACCCATCTTCAACACAAAGGGTTTTGAACGGAACTCTTCCTTCGGTGTTAATTAGCTCACCGTTCGTCAGTGTGACCTTCATGCTGAAGATACCTCATTCTTTAACAGTCTCTCTTCGACCTGTCCGCTCATTGCCATAGACATCACAGCCATTCGGACTGCGATGCCATTGGTGACCTGATCAAGGATGACGGATTGTGGACCATCGGCAACATTTGAAGCAATCTCGACGCCCCTGTTGATTGGCCCGGGGTGCATCACGATGGCGTCGGGTTTGGCAAAACGAAGTGCTTGCTCGGTTAAACCATAGCGTCTGAAGTACTCGCTTTCACTTGGAAGCAGTGCGCCTTGCATGCGTTCGCGCTGCAAGCGCAGCATGATCACAACGTCCAGATCTTTCATTCCCTGCTCGAGATCCCAAAAGACATTAACGCCCATATCTTCGATGTTTGGGGGGAGTAATGTCTTTGGTGCAATGACTCGCACTTCTTCTGCACCGAGCGTGTTGAGTGCCCGTATTTGTGAGCGTGCTACGCGCGAGTGCAAGATGTCGCCAATAATTCCGACTTTCAGACCATTGATATGCTGCTTCTTGTGACGAATGGTTAGCATATCGAGCATCGCTTGTGTGGGATGGGCATGCCAGCCATCGCCGGCATTAATAATCGCAACACCCGGCGTTACTGATTCGGCAATAAAATGTTGGGCACCGCTTTGCGCATGGCGAATCACAAACATATCGCTTGCCATTGCTTCGAGGTTTAGCAGCATATCTGAAAGAGATTCACCCTTTGATGTGGCCGATGTGCTGATATCAAGATTTAGAACGTCAGCTGATAATCTTTTTGCCGCAAGTTCAAACGTCGAACGTGTGCGGGTGCTGGGTTCAAAAAACAGGTTTGCCACGGTTTTCCCGCGCAGTAGAGGAACTTTTCGTATAGATCGTTCGCCTACTTCGATGAAGGAATCCGCGGTGTCTAAAATGTTTGTGAGGATCTCTTTACTCAGTCCGGAGATGGTCAGAAAGTGTTTGAGATTACCTTTAGAGTTGAGTTGCAATGCAGGATTCATAGCAGCATGGGTCCGGTTACGCATCTTGGGATTTGCGTTTTAGCGTTAATTTCTCAGGGCCTTCGAGTTTGAGTCGTTCATTTGGAGACAGCGAAAAACTTTGCCCGATAATGTTAGCACTGATTGGCAGCTCTCTTTGCCCAATGTCGGCGAGTACCGCGAGTGTTACGCTTGCCGGTCTTCCAAAGTCAAATAGCTCATTTAAAGCTGCTCTAATGGTTCTTCCGGTCATCAGGATGTCGTCAACCAGAATAATGTGCGCGTCGTCCGTTGCGAAAGGCAGGTTAGTTGCTTTTACTGTTGGGTGTAAGCCAATGCGTGTAAAGTCATCGCGATAAAAGCTTATGTTGAGTTCTCCCACCGGAGCTTCGTCGCCCAGCAGTTTGTTGAGTTCTTTTGCTACCCACACTCCGCCTGTTCGAATGCCAACAATGCAGTACTTTTTGATATTCGCTTTTTCGAGAAACCCTTTCAGATCCTCTGCCATTTTCTCAATCAGGCTTTGAGCCTGAATTTCGGTGTCAGTCATTGTCATTCCTGTTATTAAACCAGCTTTCCAGCACTAGACATGCCGCAAGCCCATCAACCGAGTGATCTCCAAAATCAACATGACCCCGTTCCTGCAGCACAATGCCTTTAGCTTCATAGCTTGAGAGTCGTTCGTCTTGCATATGGACGGGCAAATGAAAGCGACCGTGAATTCTGTTCGCGAATTTCCGAGCGCGGGTTGAAAGTTCGCTTTCGCTACCATCCATGTTCAGGGGTAGTCCGACAATCACTGCTTTGGGCTGCCACTCGTTCAGAATTTTCTCAAGGATCTGCCAATTAGGTATGCCGTCTTTGGCCTTCACGGGCTGTAATTCACGAGCCTGGCGCAAAAGGTCATTTCCAATAGCAACACCTATGCGTTTTAATCCGTAGTCAAAGCAAAGGAAATTGCTAGCCATTATCAGCGGATCCTAGCATCAGGCATGTCCGGCATTCGAACTGATTTTTGCGGGGTCCAGGCCGATGCTCGCGAGAGCCATCATGTATTTTCGACTCATCTCGGCATTGAACAGTATGTCTTCGCTTGACGCGCAGGTTAACCAGGAGTTCTGTGCGATTTCATCTTCCAACTGCCCTGCACCCCAACCTGCATAACCGAGTGCAACAACAAATTGTTCAGGCCCTTCATCGTTTGCAATCGCTTCCAAAATATCTTTCGAGGTTGTCAATTGGATTTGTGGGCTTACCTCGTAACTGCTATCCCATGCGCTTCCGTCGTTGTGTAGTACGAACCCGCGATCAAGCTGAACTGGACCTCCTTGTGAGACTGGCGAATGACTATGCTGGCCGTCAGAAGGAAAACTCAGTTGCTCAAAAATATCACCCAGATCAATACCGGTATCCTTGTTAATCACGATTCCCATCGCACCATCTTCGTTGTGCTGGCAAATATAAGTGATTGTTCCGTTGAAATTTGGATCTTCCAACTGGGGCATGGCGATCAGGAAGTGGTTCTGAAGATTAATGGTCGTCACCGTCAAAATCAGCTAAAAACGTTATAAGGATCTCACTATTCTAGAGCTTCTAGAAGCTTGATACACCACTTCCCGTGTAAGAAAATGTTCGAATCAATTCTAGCACATCGCGCTCTTTGCGGACTTCTTTGGGGAACGGTGCAAATGGCGCTGCCCGGCTAACGATATCTTTGGTTTTCGCATCAAGAACAAGATTGCCCGAGCTTTGCAGTATTTTTATATCCCGAATACTACCGTCCGCGTAGATTGAGATTGCGACACGAGGTTTGCCATATAACTTTCTGCCTGCGTCGCGCGGAAAGAATTGTTTGCCGATGCGCTCAATCTTAGCAACAACTTGTTCTACATAGCTAGCATCTACGGCTTTCATTGTGGAGGCGGCCGTCAGTCTCGTCACTCGGGGTTTGCGTGCATATTGCTGTAACTGTTGGTCATAACTCGCCTCAAGTTCAGCAATCTGGACACTACGCTCGATTAACGAACGAAGGTCTGCAGATTCTTCGTTTACGACTTCGTTTTGGTCTGGTGAGAACATGGCTGTAAAGTCGTCATCAGCGACATGAGTGACTACAGCGCTGCGTTGCGCCTGTTTTTGCTCTTGTTTTTTGGCCGGTGCGCTGGACTCCTGAATCAGCATGCTTTCGTCAATTGACTTGGTAGGTGAGCTTTGTTTGGCTTTTTCTTCCAGCGAGCCGCTTCCTTGTTGGTTGGTCTGTGCAAGAAAATCTGCCTCATCGGGCCTTTTTTCATCGTCGAATCGGGCAAGGGTTATTTCCATCGTTTTTGCGACAGGTTTCGGGTCTTCCTTAATAAAGTCGGTCAATACCATTAGCGCGTGCAAAGCCACGGCAACAAAGATAGTAAAGCTTAAGCGGTCGCTGGCTTTAATCTTGGCTTGAGGTATTGCTGACACGAGAGACTCCGAAATTTCTCAATAATTAACGCTATTTTTGTGAGAGCTTTTGTTCGAGAACGGTCATTAGATCGCCCGCAATGTCGAGACCATATGCCCGGTTGATCTCCTGAATACACGTCGGGCTGGTGACATTTATTTCAGTAAGATAATCACCGATCACATCAATGCCCACAAAAATAAGTCCCCGGGCAACAAGATCATCTGCAATTTGGGAGACGATCCAGCGATCGCGCTCTGATAATGGTCGAGCTTCACCTCTTCCACCGGCTGCTAAATTACCACGATGCTCGCCTTCACTGGGAATTCTTGCTAAAGCGTAATCGACTGGTTTGCCATCAATAATAAGGATGCGTTTGTCGCCTTGTTTGATTTCAGGGATATATCGCTGAACCATGACTTGATTCTTTCCAAAATCGTTCAGGACTTCCAGTATTACGCCGAGATTTGGGTCGCCTGCCCGCACATTAAAAATCGACGTTCCCCCCATGCCATCAAGCGGTTTGAAAATGACGTGCTGGTGCTCATCAACAAAGGCACGGAGTTTGTTGACATCGCGGCTGATTAGAACGGGCGGGCAGCATTGTGGGAAGGCCGTGGCGTAGACTTTTTCGTTGCAATCTCTCAAGCTGTGAGGGCGATTTACAACGAGCACACCTTCCTGCTCTGCTCGTTCTGCAATATAGGTTGCATAAACAAATTCTCTGTCGACAGGCGGATCTTTGCGTAATAGCAGAATATCCAGTGTGGCCATGGGTGTTTCAATGATTCCGTCTAGCCGATACCAGTTTTTTTCATCATCTAAAAGATGAAGTCGCTGCATCTTTGCCGTTGGGACGCCCTGATCAAGAGAAAGATCTTTTTGCTCCATGTAGAAGATTTCCCAGCCCCTTGCGCTTGCAGCTTGCATCATTGCATAGGTGCTGTCCTTTTTTGTGTTCACGCTTTGGATGGGGTCCATCACAATTCCCAATTTAATCGTCATAGAAAATCTACCAAAAAAAAATTTTGTACTAGTCTTTAAGATTATTGCGCTAAAGATAGCGAGCTACAGGTCGCTAAGCTACTTAAAACCCCTTAAGGAGGCTGAAGAAGACTTGATGTGCGGTTTATTTCTCTAAGGATTCTTTCGCAACTGACGAAATAAGCTATACATAATAGATACATATCAAAATGTTCGTGAAGCGATATTAAGAAAAGTTTTTAAGATATTGGTCTATAGTAAGTTTATGGGCCATTTTTGGCGCATGTTGTTACACATAAATCGCACGTGGTGCACGGGTAATTGCCTAGGCTGTAAGACAAAATGGAAGACAATTTCGAAAACTTAAAAATCATGGTCATCGATGACAGTAAGACGATTCGGCGAACGGCTGAAACGCTGCTGAAAAAGGTGGGGTGCACCGTTATTACGGCTACCGACGGTTTCGACGCTTTAGCAAAAATCGCAGATTCGAATCCTGACATTATCTTTGTAGATATAATGATGCCGCGTTTGGATGGTTATCAGACCTGTGCGTTGATCAAAAATAACAGCGCGTTTAAATCGACGCCTGTCATTATGCTTTCGAGTAAAGATGGTCTCTTTGATAAAGCAAAGGGCCGCATTGTTGGTTCAGATCAATATCTGACCAAGCCGTTTAGTAAAGATGAGTTACTAAGCACGATTCGTAATCACGCTCCGTCAAACGGATAACTGAAAAACACTAGTCTCTCATCGTAAGATGATTTTAATGAGGGAGAGCTATGGCTCGTATATTAATTGTTGATGATTCACCTACTGAAATTCGCAAGATTTCGACGATTCTGGATCAGCACAAGCATGAAGTAATTACTGCAGACAATGGAGCGGATGGAGTGGCGGTTGCACGTCGCGAGAATCCGGATTTGATTTTGATGGATGTGGTGATGCCTGGACTTAATGGTTTTCAGGCAACTCGTCAGTTAACGCGTACGCCAGAGACGGCGGATATTCCTGTGGTTATTGTGACAACAAAAGATCAGGAGACAGACCGGGTTTGGGGTACACGTCAGGGAGCCAAAGGCTATTTGGTTAAGCCCGTAAGTGAAAGTGACCTTATCTCTACAATAAACGAACTGATTAACTAAAAACTATGAGCAGTGAAGTTGCGCATTCTTTTGAAGCTCTGCGGAATTTAGCAAAGAAGAGTGTTCAGTTTGCTGTTGGCTTGCCGGCTCAGGGCGAGGTGGTTGAGTATTTTAGCGGGATCGGTTTTGGTTTCGCAGGCTTTCAGTGTGTTGCTGAGTTGGGGATGGTGTCGGAGCTTTTGGAGGTTCCGAAATTCACCATCATTCCCGGTGTAAAGCCGTGGGTTTTGGGTGTATCAAATATCCGGGGTCGCCTGATTCCGATTATTGACCTCGCGCGCTATTTCGATTTGAAAGCAGAGAAAATGCGTGCGCGAGACAGACGAATCCTTGTGGTTGAGCAAGGGGATATTCTCAGCGGCCTTTTGGTCGATTCAGTACAGGGCATGCAGCACTTTGAGCGCTCAACGCTTAAAACGGCTACAACAGTACAAATTCCACAAAGTATTTTAGGGTTGGTCGATGGCGCTTTCGAACGAGAAGAGCGCGATTGGCTTGTGTTTGATGCAAAGCGACTGGTTTCGGATGAAGCCTTCTCACGCGTTTCACTCACACAAAATTAGTAATAAACAGAGAACGAGAAAAAAGGCCGGGAGCCAGAAATATGAAAATTATGTCCGGAAGATTCAGCTCTGACCAGGATAACACTGGGGTTATATTTTGGTTAGGCATCGCGCTTGTTTTGATGCTGGTTTTCCTAATTGTGGTTTCCTACTTTATAGGTCGGGATAGTCGTCACGATAAGGATTACAGCGCCTACGCGAGTGACCTGCGCGTACTTTCGCAAGAGGTGGCAAAGAACGCGACAGAGGCCGCTTCAGGTAAGGAAGAGGCGTTTGCCCAGTTGAAGCGTTCTCGTGAGGATTTTGAGAAATTGCTTGGCTATATCGTAAACGGGAACGATGAAACCGGATTGCCGGCATCGACCCTTCCGGTTGAGACAGGTGTAACGAAGAGCTGGGAAAACGTAAGTCGTAACGCCGACCGAATTCTTGAGAACAAGGAAACGGTGTTGACCCTTCACCAGATTGCCCAAACCTTGAACGAAACCATTCCGCAGCTTCAGATTGAATATGAGGATGTTGTATCCATACTTCTTGGGAATGATGCGCCGGCAGATCAGATCTCGGTTGCTGAACGGCAGTCCTTGAGAGCGGAACGTATCGTGCGAAGTGTAAACAACATTCTTTCGGGTGATGAAGACGCGGCTATCGCTGCGAATCGCTTCGGTGAGGATGCTCGCCTGTTTGGTCGCGTTATGAACTCGATGTTTGAAGGCAATGCGGCGATGGAGATTTCTCAGGTAACCGACGAAGATGCTATCTACGGTCTTGAGGCAATTGCCGAACTTTTTGAATACGTTGATAGTAACGTTCAGGCTATCCTTGAAACGTCTCCAGAGCTCTTTAAAGTCAGAAAAGCTGCAAACCTTATTTTTGAAGATTCGATTGCCCTACTTGATGAAACGTATGAGTTATCGAAGCAAGTTCAGTTGCAAGCTGAAGGCCGTTTCTTCAGTGCGACCCTCGCCTACTTTATTCTTGCTGCGATCATTGCAATGATCGTTGTTATCGGTGTTCTTCTTTACCAAGAGTCGCAAAAGCGACTGCGTATGACGGAGGAGCAGAACGAACAGAACCAGAATGCGATCCTGCGACTCCTTGACGAACTTGCTGACCTGGCAGATGGTGACTTGACTACTGAGGCGACGGTAACCGAAGACTTTACCGGTGCGATCCCTGACTCCAACAACTTCGCGATCGACCAAA
>DAITOW010000029.1:0-15664 GCA_036833965.1 Oleiphilaceae bacterium | reverse complement strand
CTATCAAGGTGATGAGGGTGTGCGTTTTGTACAGGTAGAGTCTTCGGTTCGTATCCAGTCAACGCTCAATGGCCACGAATTGTTTGAAGATACGCCAGCCTACACCAACACATTTTTTACCGAGGCCGGTGCTGCGAATCAATCCGATCCGCCGGCCATTATCACCGTTGGGCAGGTTGTTGATCAGGAGCTTTATGACGCCTTTTATCCGGAAGATATGGTCATTGAGTTTACCAGTGCAACGACCTTCGATATTCGTGAAAAGTCGTCCGGTCTGGTGCTTCAGTCGAATGTGACTTATACGCCAAACGCTCCGATTACAGAACAGGGAGCGCAGTTCGAAATTCGCGGAGCTCCGGTAGCGGGTGATACCTTCCTTGTTGAGTCCAGCGAGAAACAAGGTTTGCTTCGTACCGTAGAAAAGTTTGTGTATGGTTTGCGCAACTATGCGCCGACACCTGAAGGACGGGATAGCTTCGAAAACTTGCTGGAGTCAACGATCGCGAACCTTGACTCATCGATGACGTCTGTTCTGGATGCTCGTGGTCAGCTAGGCGCGCGTTTGAATACACTGGAAACGGGGCTGGAACAGTTGAAAGATGCGGAAATTCTTACTCAGGAAGCGCTGGTGCAACTGGAGTCTGTAGACTATGCCGAAGCGATTAGTCTGTTGTCGTTGCAGCAGTTCAGTCTTGATGCAGCGTACTCATCTTTTAATCGGATTACCTCGTTGTCATTGTTTGATCGAATCGGATAAGCTACTTGCAACGTAGTACAAGGTCGAATCTAAACATCAACCCAATAAGGACAGTGCATGAGTGCGATTTATGATATTGAAGTCACCACAATCAAAGGTGAGAGCAAAAAGCTGGATGACTTCAAAGGGAAGGTTCTGCTGATTGTAAACACCGCAAGTAAGTGTGGCTTCACACCACAATTCAAGGGCCTGGAAAGCCTTTATGAACAGTACAAGGATCAAGGACTTGAAATCCTTGGCTTCCCATGTAACCAGTTTCTAAGTCAGGACCCCGGTTCAGACAATGAGATTAGCGAGTTTTGTGAGTTGAACTATGGCGTCACCTTTCCCATGTTCAGCAAAATAGAGGTCAATGGCCCGAATACGCATCCGCTTTATCAATTGTTGAAGTCCGAAGCGAAAGGCGTGTTGGGTTCCGAGAAAATAAAGTGGAACTTTACGAAGTTCCTGGTTGATGCAGAAGGTCAGGTGATCAAGCGCTATGCGCCTAACACGGAGCCGAAAGACATCGAGAAGGATGTCGCAAAGCTTGTTGCTTGAATTTAAACACAGGGAGCGGGGGAGCGCTGAGCTTACCCGCATCCCTTGTTCTATGAGCCTCAATCGTCGTAACTGTTTTTCTTTTTCCACTCATCTTCTGGCTTGAGAAAGTCATCCCACTCGCCACTGCTTTCGATCTTTTCTTGCGCTTTTTGCTTGAGTTCTTCTGCCCGGCGATTCGCTATTTTGTTTAATGCCGCCATTTGCTCCCGGTAGGTCTGAATATTTTGGGCGGCAATCGGATGGTTAGCGACCTCTTTCAAACTCTCAATGGCACTATGGTAGTTATGTATCGCTACTCTTGGTTTGCCTGCATCGGCGGCTTGTCTGGCTTTTTCCGAAAAGAGGTCGGCTTTTGATTGTCTCGCCAGGAAGCCTACATGGGTCATGTACTGCTGAGCGTGTTCGAGAGAGATCTGGTCTCTGCGTTGCCAAAGGTGCAGAAGCTTATAAAGGTTTTGTAAAAGAATCCGGACCTCTCGTGCTTTCTCGCTGCTATCGACTTTGACTGGAGGGTAGCTGGGATTGTTTTGTCTTATTTCCTGAATCTTTTGCTCGTCATCAGTGATGTAGGCAGGATGCTTTGCTGAAGGTTTCAACTTGCTGAGTTCATTGATGGTGTTAATGGACTGCTCGCGCAGAATGATCCTGAGTGTGTTGTCCAGATACTGTGGCGGCATATCTGACAGGATAAGCTGTATATTGTTAAATCTGTCCTGCAGAACAGTTGCCAGACGCAAGCGCTCCATGCGCGCTTTTTCGCGCGCCTGAACAAAAACGATGAGCGCGATTCCTGCGCAGATGAGGCTCCCTATCGCGATCGTGATCGTTACAACAGACATAGATTTTTCTCTAACTTCTTAATGTAAATGCTTGTTTTTACATAAGTATAGACAAGGTATTCAAACTTGTATGAAAAGCGTCCGGCGTTAGGTGTCCCAAAGGTGCTCTGAACTTACTCTGAGTATTCAATGCATGAATAGTTGAAGCCCCTTCTGGCGGTTGGGATTTGAGTGCTTTTCGTGTACTATTTGCGCCCCTTTTTAGTGGAGTCTGTCGCACTTTTTGAGTGTATTCAGGCACATCCAGTAAGTAACCAACTAGCGTTGAGGCTGATTTTAAAATGACAGAACGCGTTCAAGCTGCTGGCCTGCAGGTCGCAAAAGAGCTATACGATTTCGTAAATGAAAAAGCAATCCCAGGCACGGGCGTCGACCAGGAAGCATTTTGGTCTGGTTTTAGTGCAATTGCCAACGAACTTGCGCCGCGCAACCGTGAGTTGCTAGCCAAGCGTGATGATATTCAGGCGAAAATCGATGCGTTTCACACCGAGCGTAAAGGTCAGGAATTGGACTTTGCTGAGTACAAAGCGTTCTTGAAAGAGATTGGCTACCTTGTTGAAGCGGGTTCGGAGTTTTCCGCGACCACCGCAAATGTCGAGCCAGAGATTGCCGAAATGGCCGGCCCGCAGTTGGTAGTGCCGGTAATGAACGCCCGTTTTGCCTTGAATGCATCCAATGCACGTTGGGGTTCCCTGTACGACGCTCTTTATGGCTCGACCGTTATTTCTGAAGAAGGCGGTGCTGAGCGCGCTGGTGCCTACAACAAGGTACGTGGCGACAAGGTTATCGCTTATGCGCGCGGTGTTCTTGATACAGCAGCGCCACTTGCAAACGGTTCGCATGTTGGTTCAACAAACTACGCGATTGATGGCGGCAAGCTCATTGTTACGCTTGCAGATGGTTCTACCTCAGGGCTTGCGGATGAAAGCAAGTTTGTTGGTTACAAGGGTGATGTTGCTGCACCAACCTCGCTTCTCATCAAGAACAACGGTTTGCATATTGAGATTGTAATCGATGCAAGCAGCCCTGTTGGTTCTACTGACCCGGCGGGTATTAAAGACCTGATCATGGAAGCTGCGCTTACTACGATCATGGATTGTGAAGACTCTGTTGCAGCGGTGGATGCTGAAGATAAAGTTACAACCTACAGCAACTGGTTGGGTTTGATGAAGGGTGACCTTTCGGAAGAAGTATCCAAAGGCGGTAAGACCTTTACGCGAGTGATGAATCCTGACCGCGAATTCACTGGTGTTGACGGCAATACTTTCTCGTTGAAAGGTCGTTCCATGCTGTTCGTTCGTAATGTTGGTCATTTGATGACAAACCCTGCGATTCTTCTGGAAGACGGTTCTGAAATTCCGGAAGGCATCATGGACGGTATGGTGACTACCCTGATCGCGATTCACGACCTTAAAGGTAATAGCCCGTTCAAGAACTCAACAACCGGTTCCGTCAACATCGTTAAGCCAAAAATGCATGGTCCTGAAGAGGTTGCGTTTGCTAACGAATTGTTCGGTCGTGTGGAAGATGCTCTTGGTTTGCCTCGCTTCACGATGAAAATGGGTATCATGGACGAAGAGCGCCGTACGACGGTGAACCTGAAAGAATGTATTCGCGCAGCGAAAGATCGCGTTGTGTTCATTAACACAGGCTTCCTTGATCGCACTGGTGACGAGATTCATACCTCTATGCTGGCCGGTGCGTTTGTACCGAAAACCGTCATGAAGCAGCAAGCATGGATCAATGCATACGAAGACTGGAACGTGGATACCGGTCTTGAGACAGGTCTTCAAGGTCGCGCGCAGATCGGTAAAGGTATGTGGCCAATCCCTGACGAGCTTGGCATGATGATGGAGCAAAAAGTAGGTCATCCGAAAGCTGGTGCAAACACCGCATGGGTTCCTTCTCCAACGGCTGCGGCTCTTCATGCAATCCACTACCACATGGTGGATGTGTTTGCGGTACAGAATGAGCTTAAGTCCCGTGCACATGCAAATGTAGATGACATTCTGACAATTCCTTTGATGACTCAGGAGCAGCGAGCGGCTCTTACGCCAGAGCAGATTCAAAACGAATTGGATAACAACTGTCAGGGCATTTTGGGCTACGTTGTGCGTTGGGTCGATCAGGGCGTTGGTTGTTCGAAGGTTCCGGATATCAACAACGTTGGTTTGATGGAAGACCGAGCAACCTTGCGAATCTCTTCGCAGCATGTTGCAAACTGGCTTGAGCATGGTGTTTGCTCAAAAGAGCAGGTTGAAGAGAGTTTGCAGCGAATGGCTGCGGTTGTTGATGGTCAGAATGCAGGTGACCCTGCTTACATCAACATGGCGCCAGGCTTCGATACGATCGCGTTCCAGGCAGCGTCTGATCTTATCTTCAAAGGTAAAGAGCAGCCCAGTGGTTATACAGAACCGCTACTTCATGCTTACCGTTTGAAGTTTAAAGCTGCGCAGTAGGCGTTTAAGTAAATAAAAAGCCGCGCATCTTCTTGGAAGGTGCGCGGCTTTTTTGTATCTGCTCTTTGTAAATGCCTGGCAGGCTTAGTTCCGGTCCGATACTTACATCGCCAGACGACGTAATTCGGAAGAGGGTACCGAATGCTGCCAGAGGTTCTCGTACTGGTAGGTGAGTCGCTGCATTGTCATCAGGCTGTCCAGATGAGCCTGCCCTTTGAAACCATGCTCGCGTTTGCGGACCACAGCGTGCATGTCGTCTGCCAGATACAGCCATTCTTTTGGCGAGATTCGTTTGTCCTGAATGCGACGGATACTAACAAAGCTGGAGAGTCGGTGCGCCAGTTCAAGTAGGGGGCTGTGCTTCTGAGGGCGATATCGATCATCGTTCAGCAGCAGGCGTACCTCAACCTGACGGCTGTGAAGAACCAGATCCTGAATATGGCTCACGACAGTTCGATCATTCAAAATAGGATCGTCGAGGTTTTCACAGAGTAAAAAAACTCTACGCTGCGCGTTTGTAAGCACCATTCGGCACAGCTCTTTGTATGAGCCCATGGTGTCGAACTGAATGCTGCGCTTGGTCTCTTCCGAGATTTCAATAGGCTTGTCGCCACTCTTCTTCATAGGAGCATCTCCTATTAACGCAAAGCGGGGCTTTAGTGATTCCAGGTTTGGGTGAATCAGTTCCTGGAGTTCGCTGCTGATATGCATTCCAGGAATGGTGATGTTCTCTTCCATGAACCCGGCATCCAAAAACGTCTTCGCATAGATGGGCAAGGCTGCAGTGGTCACTTCTTCCACACCCGCCTTATGAAGTTGTTTTAGCGTGTGGCTCAAGAGAATTTCGGCCAGTTTGGTCGCACGGAGTGGTGCGGAAATATGTAAAAAATCGATCCGTGCAAAACGCTGCGCAGGGCGGGCACAGACAGCTCCCAGAAGCTGATCTCCGAGCATTGCAATACACAAGCGCGAGCTGTGCGGAAT
Source organism: Oleiphilaceae bacterium (assembly GCA_036833965.1). Lineage (GTDB taxonomy): Bacteria > Pseudomonadota > Gammaproteobacteria > Pseudomonadales > Oleiphilaceae > PZPK01. Next base: position 10,082 of record DAITOW010000029.1, on the reverse strand, counting down.
TCTGCCTCCACACAGTTCTTCGACTTGAAAACGTACTTCCGGCGGCAAATCACTGGAAGTAACGTAGTTTATATTGACAGAGGCCATGCGTCGGCTCCGTTTTACCCTTCGTTGTTATTCGGCGTATTCAATTTGTATGCTGCCATTTTCTAGTAGCATAGCAATGAGCTCTTTGGTTTCCACTTTATTGCAGAATGTTAACAGAGTCTGTGCGTCAAATTCATCTTCTTTGCATAAGTATTGAATAAATGTGAAATCTGACGTGTCCAATTCCCAGTGATGGCCATCGGCAAAGAAAATCAAAGAGCTGTCTTCATTAATGTAGAGAAAGCGGGAGCCCTCGTTTTTATAAATTGAGTTTGCTTGCTCCAGATGTTGCAGCACTTGTTGCCAATCCAAGTCCTCTTCGAGGGGGAAAAGGGTTGCGGCATTTTTGGGTTCGGACAAATAGATGCCAAGCCATTGGTCAAATATCGCTGAATCCTCGAGCGCGCTGAGCATCAGTTCTTTCAATGCGGAGCGATCATTTTTATCGATCGCTGCAGCCTGCGTGACAGGTTTTCGTCCCGGGTCACCAAAAAACGCGTTATTGCTCGTCCCCTGATGTTCACAAAGGTAATCGGTGAAGCTGCTCAGCAATTCGAGTTTTCGCGGCGCCCGAAATCCTACAGATAAGGTGATGCAATCGTTTTCAGCGACCCCGAAATGCGCCAATTTTGGGGGCACATAAAGAATATCTCCGGGGTGCAGAACCCATTCTTCCGTTGTTTCAAAGTTGTTTAGAATGCTGAGAGACGTATCGCTTCGCGTTTCAGTATTTTGATCGCACCACTGTCCCAGCTTCCATCTTCGTTCGCCGTAGGCTTGCACAAGGAATACATCGTAAAAGTCAAAATGCGGACCAACGCTTCCTCCTTTTGGAGCGAATGACGCCATAATGTCATCAACGCGCCAGTCAGGAATAAATCGGAACTGACGCTTTAGTTCGTGCGCCTCAGGTGCCCATGCATCAAGCTGTTGTATCAACAATGTCCAGTTGAGATCAGACAGCTCCTCAAAGGTGTGTTCGTTGAATGGGCCTCTCTCCAGAATCCAGTGATTATTATCGCGTTGTTCGATAATGATTCGGGATTCAACATCTTCTTCGAGGCTCAAGCCAGCCAGATCTTCAGGCGTTACGGGAGATTGGAATCCTGGTAAAGCTCCCCGAATGAGTAGGGGCTTTTTTTGCCAGTATTCAGAGAGAAATTGCTCGGCGGTCAGCCCACCGAGCAATGGGAGCGCTTGTATGCTCATCTGCCCGAATCGACTAGCTGTCGATCGCGCGAGCTTGTTCAACCGCATTGCCGATGTAGCTGGCAGGGGTTAAATCAAGCAATACTTGCTTCGCTTCTTGCGGGATCTCAAGTGCGTTGACGAACTCGGTGATGGTTGCCTGATTGATGGTGTTACCACGCGTCAATTCTTTCAGTTTTTCATAGGCTTGCTCGATGTTATAACGACGCATCACGGTTTGAATAGGTTCCGCCATAACTTCCCAGGCGTTGTCGAGATCCTGTGCGAGCTTGGCCGGGTTGATCTCCAGTTTGTTCAGGCCTTTTAATGTCGCCTGATATGCAATCAGGCTGTGTGCCAGACCAACACCCAGATTTCTCAGAACCGTCGAGTCGGTTAGATCGCGCTGCCAACGGGAAATCGGCAGTTTCTGTGCCAGATGCGTCAAGATCGCATTGGCAAGGCCCAGATTGCCCTCCGAGTTCTCGAAGTCGATCGGGTTTACTTTGTGCGGCATGGTTGAAGAGCCAACTTCACCCGCGATCGTGCGCTGCTTGAAATAGGCGAGCGAGATGTAAGACCAGATATCCCGATCCAGATCGATCACAATTGTGTTGAAGCGAACCACTGCATCGAATAGCTCTGCGATATAGTCATGCGGCTCGATTTGCGTCGTGTAAGGATTGAATTCAATACCTAGCGAAGCAACGAACTTGGCTGCATGGGCAGGCCAATCGATGTTCGGGTATGCAGAGTAATGCGCATTGTAGTTGCCAACTGCACCGTTAATTTTCCCTAAAAATTTAACAGCCTTGATTTGTTCAAGCTGTCGGCGCAAACGTGCCACCACGTTGGCAATTTCCTTGCCCATCGTGGTGGGAGAAGCGGTTTGACCGTGGGTGCGGGAAAGCATAGGTTGCTCAGCCAGACCCAGGGCCAGATCCTGAAGTTTTGCAACAACAGCGTCCATTTCTGGCAGTACGCAATCTTCCAGACCTGATTTAAGCATCAGGGCATGGGAAAGGTTATTAATATCTTCTGATGTACACGCAAAGTGAACAAACTCAAGGCTCTTGGCCAGGGCAGGGAATTGCGTTGCATTTGCTTCGAATTTCTCTTTAAGAAGATACTCAACGGCTTTTACGTCGTGGTTGGTGGTGCGCTCAATCTCTTTAACGCGCAGGGCATCCGCTGCGCTAAAGTCGTCCACAATGGAGTTAAGAAATGCATTCTCAGATTCTGTAAATGGTGGAAGCTCGCTAATTTCCGGATGCGCCGCAAGCGATTGAAGCCATCGGACTTCCACGGTAACACGGGCAAAAATAAGTCCGTATTCGCTGAAGGATTTTCTCAGGTCTATGGTTTTACTGCCGTAGCGACCATCAATAGGTGAGATTGCGGTGAGTGCGCTTAGTTCCATGTGGGTTCTCTATTCGTTCTGACTGCTTTAAGAAAGGCGGCGATTTTACTACAAAGGTTTAGGTGGTGAAACTTAGGGTTTCATTCCTCCACATTTAACCAGGGAGACAGGGATTCCGCTGACTTGCGAATTCGTGTTTTGCTGAACAAGAAGTGCCAACGGTGACCACCTAGCTGACGCCAAAGTGTGGCCGAACGGATTCCTGCCAAAAGCAGAGCACGTATGCGCGCTGCGTTATGCTCAATTTGCAAGAAGCGGGCATGTCCACCGACCTGAATACGCATGTTGAACGTGCTGATGGTCTCCTGGTAAGTATTCGCAAGTCCTGCAATTACATTTTCGTGATCGATACCGAAGTGGGAAACTTGTTGCTGATTCTGTTCTATTTTTTGACCTAGGCGCGACAGCATGTCGTTGCGCTTGGAGAGCTTTTGCTGCAAATGCATGAGTGCAAGGGCATAACGCAATATTTGGGCGCTACTCTGAATGTTCTCGCCGTTTACCGCCGCGATGAGTTGTTTTTGCCCATCTTTCAGGAATTGAGGTTTGGCGTAGATTTCTTCCGTTGCTTGAGGGTTGGTGACAAATAGCGTTTCCAGCATTGCCTGTTGCGCAGCAAGATCGCACTGGCCTTCTCTGGCAATCTGATCGACAAGATAACAGCACTCGAAGACGCCACAAAGTGCCAGGGCTTGTTGTTGGTTTTTATCAAGCATATTAATTCGCCGTGTGTTCTGTTAAAGCTTGTGTTGAATCTTTTGTGTCATGCTTGTTGTCTGATGCGGTGCTTTCAATGATACCGCCACCAAGGCAGCGTTCACCAAGATAGAAGACGACGGACTGTCCCGGTGTAATTGCGCGCTGTGGTTTATCAAAGCGAACCGCTAGCCGACCATCGGAGACTTCTCTTACTTCACAGTCCTGATCTGCCTGTCGATAACGAACTTTGGCACTGCAACGCAGCGGTAATTCAGGCTGGCCGTTAATCCAATCCATTTTGCTGCAGACGAGCGAGTCCGCAAACAGAAGCGGGTGGTTCTTTCCCTGTACGACTTGCAAAGTGTTATTGGTGAGATTCTTCTCGGTCACATACCAGGGAGATTCGTCATAATTTTTGAGGCCGCCGATGCCCAGGCCCTGCCTTTGGCCGATCGTGTGGTACATCAAGCCTTGATGCTTGCCGATTACATCACCTGTCTCAGTAACGATGTCGCCAGGTTGTGCAGGAATGTATTGCTTCAGAAAGTCGGCAAATTTGCGCTCACCGATAAAACAGATGCCGGTGCTGTCCTTTTTGTCCGCCGTTACGAGATCATGCTGTTCTGCAATTCTTCGAACTTCCGGCTTTTCAATATCGCCGACCGGAAACAGGGTCTTGGCGATCTTGTCACCACCTACTGCATACAGAAAATAACTCTGGTCCTTGTTCGTATCCAAACCTTTGAGCAGCCATGCATCGTTTTCGTTTTGCTGCTTGCGAACATAATGGCCGGTTGCAATGAAGTCTGCGCCAAGGGTCAGGGCGTAATCAAGAAAAGCCTTGAACTTGATTTCCTTGTTGCAGAGGATGTCCGGGTTTGGCGTTCGGCCAGCCTTATACTCTTCAAGAAAGTACTCAAAAACCCGATCCCAGTATTCTGCCGCAAAGTTAGCCTGATGTAGCTTGATTCCAATCTTGTCACAAACAAGTTGGGCGTCATTCAGGTCTGCGATGGCCGTACAGTACTCCGTTCCGTCATCTTCATCCCAATTTTTCATGAACAGGCCTTCCACTTGATAGCCTTGCTGCTTGAGAAGCAGGGCTGAAACCGAGGAGTCTACTCCGCCGGACATGCCGACAATGACGCGTGTTTCGCTGATGGACTTCATTCAATACCTGTCTTTGTTGCCGGGAAAGTTGACCTTCCCGGGCATTGTTCAATAACCGCTAATGACCGTTCTTAATTGTCTTGAGGTCATGCTCTTTTAATGTGCGGCGATTCCGGATGTTCCGGAAAACGCGGATTGTAGCCGTCCTTGGTTAAAATTTCAGCTAAGAATTTTCCGCGAAATGATGCTCGAAAATAAGATCCAAAGGTGCAGGGGGGCGTGCTAATGCATCATCGATACATTTTAATACCAGTGGACTGCGCAATCTGTCGCCTTTCGCGACGATCTCGTCATAGCTGAGCCAGTGGGCGGCGATAATGTCTTTATCCAGAGCGTTGTCTGTTTGTTCTATTGCGTTCGCCCGAAAGCAATAGCGGTGGTAGCAAACACCGTTTTGCGGTGCGGTATAAACGTAAAGCCCGATCAGGCCTGTTAACTCAACGCGCCATGCGGTCTCTTCGAGCGTTTCGCGGACTGCTGCGTCAAATATCGACTCATTTTCATCGACATGTCCTGCAGGTTGGTTAAAAACAGTTTGGCCATGACTGGATTCCTCAACCATGAGGAAGCGACCATCCATTTCAACGATGCATGCGACTGTCGCGTGAGGGGTCCAGATTTCACTCATCTATTGCTTTTCTCCTGAGCTTTTACGCGGGGTTTTGCATATCCTTTGTGCTTTGTTTTGGTCTGATGGCTTGTGTTCTTTTTGGGGCCAGGCAAATGGACGGTTTCAAAACGGATTTCGCCCTGAGCCAGATTATCTAATTTCCACGGCCCGATTGCGACACGAATCAGACGTAGAGTAGGGAAGCCAACAGCGGCGGTCATTCGTCTTACCTGACGATTTCTGCCTTCGGTGATGATTAGCTCTAGCCACGATGTAGGTATGCTTTTACGTTCCCGGACGGGAGGTTCGCGTTCCCAAATTACAGGTTCTGAAATTCGTCGCGCCTTGGCAGGTTTGGTTGGGCCGTCCTTCAGTGCTACGCCGTTCTGAAGTCGCAAGAGTGCTTCTTCATTGATTTCGCCCTCAACCTGCACCCAGTAGGTCTTCGGGAGTTTGTGCCTGGGGTCGGCAATCCTGGCTTGTAACTCTCCGTCATTCACCAGAATCATCAGTCCTTCTGAATCGAAATCGAGTCTGCCGGCGGGGTAGAAGTTTTTGTGGGGAATGAAGTCTGCGAGCGTCGCTCTGCCCTCCTTGTCAGTAAACTGGGACAGGACGTTAAAGGGTTTGTTGAAAATAAGAAGCTCTGCCATGTTAACACTCTTACCTGGAGGCAAGAGTTTAACAGCATGACTTGGCCCGTGCACATGCGCGGGCTTGTCTTAAAGCCTTTTTAAAGACGCTGTGAAACGACTTTTAAATGATCGGGGCCTTTGCTTCTTGGCGCTCAGATTCCTTCTCTGCGGTTGTCACAGAGATCCTTGGCGCTTCTTGCTCATCGACCGAAATGATTTCGTTGTCGATTGCGCTGGTCGTGTTCGGCGTATCTACCTCAACTGCACTAATGTTTACGGCGTGTACACCCTTATTGCTCGGCTGCTTGTCGAACGTTACGCTCTGACCAGCTTTCAGGGTTTTGTAGCCTTCCATTTGAATTGAGGAGAAGTGTGCGAATAGGTCGTCTGTACAACCGTCTTCGACTATAAAGCCATACCCTTTGGCATTGTTAAACCACTTTACTTTACCTTGGAACATATCTGACTCCCGTGTCGTCTTCTGCAGTTTTGCCTCACTTCCAATAATTAAAGCTCTGCAGCGTTTTATTTTTATTCGTAAGCTATAACGAGAATTTTGTTACAACGTGTTAATTCTGGTCGGAAACTAGCCATAGTCAAGCTTTTTAATGGAAAAAATTGATTGCCCACACAAAACGATTTTAAGAATTTCACAAATTTAATCATAAGCCTTAGCGCTCTGGGGCAAACTGTGCTTTATATCTGTGCGTGAGGGGCGGATTTTCCTTAAAGTGAGTCGTCTTGCTTTGTTTATGCGTATTGAAAATGTCCCTATGCATACCCATTTACATAATTGTGTAAAAAAACGTTTCGGGTAATGAGTAAATTGAAGAATTGTCTACTAGTATTGAATCAGGGCTCAAACACGGACCCGAGCCGACCGAATCAGGATGATGGTGTACTTCTGGTGCCAGAAAAAACGGCACTTAAGCGACCATCGATGTACCAGGTTGTGATGTTGAATGACGACTTCACACCCATGCATTTCGTGGTAGAAGTGCTGGTTCGATTTTTTGCAATGAACGAGGAGCAGGCTACGCAGGTCATGATGGCCGTTCATACGCAAGGCAAAGCAGTTTGTGGCGTATTTACAAGGGATATTGCAGAAACAAAGGTTGCACAAGTGAATCAGTATTCAGCTGAATGCGACCATCCGCTTTTGTGTGAAATTCAAAAGCTAGATTAACCTGGACTGATCGGGGAAACACCATGCTAAGCAAAGATCTAGAGCTTACCTTAAATGAAGCGTTCAAAAACGCTCGTGAGAAACGTCATGAATTTATGACTGTTGAGCACTTGCTTTTGGCGCTACTTGATAACGATGCAGCCTTGAAAGTGCTTGGCGCATGCGGCGTGGAATTGGCATCTCTCCGTCAGGAACTTACAGAGTTTGTTGATTCTACGACTCCGCTCATTCCGAGTTCCGATGATGAGCGCGAAACGCAGCCTACTCTGGGGTTTCAGCGTGTTCTCCAGAGAGCCGTTTTTCATGTTCAGTCCTCAGGTAAAAAAGAAGTCACTGGCGCCAACGTTCTGGTTGCTATTTTTAGCGAACAGGAAAGTCAGGCTGTCTATGTTCTGAAGAAGCAGAACGTGGCACGTATTGATGTCGTTAATTTCATCTCGCACGGAATTTCAAAAGTGCCTGGTCAGATCGAAGATCACAGCGCTGATAATGAGATGAACGAAGATGCTGCAGAGGGCGGCGCACAAAACAATCCTCTTGAAAGTTATGCGTCAAACCTGAACGAAGTAGCATTGCAGGGTCGGATTGATCCCTTGATTGGACGCGAGCACGAGGTTGAGCGCGTTATCCAGATTTTATCTCGCCGTCGCAAAAACAATCCACTGCTTGTTGGCGAGGCGGGAGTTGGCAAGACGGCGATTGCTGAAGGTCTTGCAAAGAAAATTGTTGAGAAAGAAGTGCCAGACGTTATTGCAGACGCTGAAGTGTTCTCTCTTGATTTGGGTGCGCTGCTGGCGGGGACCAAATACCGTGGCGATTTTGAAAAGCGTTTCAAAGCTTTATTGGCAGAGCTTAAGAAGCGTGATCACGCGATCCTCTTCATTGATGAGATTCACACGATTATAGGTGCAGGCTCTGCTTCCGGTGGTGTGATGGATGCATCTAACTTACTCAAGCCTTTGTTGAGCTCAGGCGAGGTGCGTTGTATTGGTTCGACTACGTTTAGTGAGTTCCGTGGAATTTTCGAAAAGGATAGCGCCTTGGCGCGTCGCTTCCAGAAGATCGATGTGAACGAACCCAATGTCGAGGATACAATCCAGATTCTTAAAGGTCTTAAGCCGCAGTTTGAGGCGCATCACGATATCAAATATAGCGACAAGGCTTTACGAGCTGCGGCAGAGTTGGCGGATCGTTACATTACCGATCGTCACATGCCTGACAAGGCCATTGATGTCATTGATGAGGCTGGTGCAAGTCAGCGTTTGGTTCATGAGAGCAAGCGCAAGAAGATCATTAATGTGCAGGCCATCGAAGATGTTGTTGCCAAGATTGCACGTATTCCAACTCGAAACGTATCGAGTTCCGACAAAGACAAGCTCAAGAATATTGAGCGCGATCTTAAAATGGTGGTTTTCGGGCAGGATCCGGCGATCGAATCTCTCGCGACGGCAATCAAGTTGTCCCGTGCTGGTTTGAAGTCGCCAGAGAAACCGGACGGTGCTTTCCTCTTCGCAGGGCCAACCGGTGTTGGTAAGACTGAGGTTACCAAGCAGTTGTCGAAGGTATTGGGTATCGAGCTTGTGCGCTTTGATATGTCAGAGTATATGGAGCGTCACACGGTAAGCCGCTTGATTGGTGCTCCTCCGGGTTATGTCGGGTATGACCAGGGTGGTTTGCTGACCGAGGCTGTGAACAAGAATCCGCATTGTGTATTGCTGTTGGATGAAATTGAAAAGGCGCATCCGGAAGTATTTAACCTGCTTCTTCAAGTGATGGATCACGGCACATTGACCGATAACAACGGCCGTAAGGCAGATTTCAGACACGTTGTGCTGGTGATGACAACCAACGCAGGGGCGCAGCAAATGAGTCGCCGGTCGATCGGCTTTAGTGAGCAGGATCATACAACCGATGGTATGGAAGAGCTGAACAAGATGTTCACTCCGGAATTCAGAAACCGTTTGGATGGCATAATCCAGTTTGCACCGCTCTCACGCGACACGGTTTGCTATGTTGTAGACAAGTTCCTTACCGAGTTGCAGGCTCAACTTGATGAGAAGCGTGTGGTGCTGCATGTAGATGATGAAGTGAAAGTCTATCTTGCCGAGAAAGGCTACGACGACAAGATGGGCGCGCGTCCGATGGCTAGATTGATTCAGGAAGAATTGAAGAAGCCGTTGGCAGAAGAGATTCTCTTTGGTTCCCTGGCGAACGGTGGAGATGTGCACATCACATACGACAGCAAGAAAGAGCAGATCTTGTTTGAATATGAGAAAGAGGCGGCTCCAGTTCAGGACTAGAATCAAGCAGGGACGGGAAATTAAAAAGGGAGCTTTGTTAGCTCCCTTTTTGTTTAGCGTGCGCGGTAAGTAATACGGCCTTTGGTCAAGTCGTAAGGTGTCATTTCCACCTTGACCTTGTCGCCCGTCAAAATACGGATGTAATTCTTGCGCATTTTTCCGGAAATATGAGCCGTGACAACGTGCCCGTTTTCCAATTCAACGCGAAACATTGTGTTCGGCAAGGTATCGACAATCGTACCTTCCATTTCAATGACATCTTCTTTCGCCATTAAAGCGTAACCTCATTTGAGCTAATAATTGCGCCCGAGGCGCTTAACTTTGGGGTGATCCTGAGTGGGTACCCCATTTGAACGAGCGACATTCTGCCTGAAAGTTAAGCAATTCGCAAAATGAGTTTTGTTTTACTCTGAATTTTGTTTGACGATGGATTGCATTTCGTCGATGTCTAGCCAGTTCTCTTCGATTCTTGCCTGAAATGGTTTGTACGCTGTTTTATAGGACATCTTTTTACAGGCCGCGATGAAATAACCCAAATATACATGGGGCAGGCCTCGTCGCTGTGCTTCCCGGATCTGCCAAAGGACGGCGTAGGTTCCTACGCTGAAGTGAGAGTAATCGGGATCGAAGAAGGTGTAGATCGCAGACATCCCCTAATCAATAAAAAAAAAAGCGGAACCTAAGCCAGCCTTGGCCTGCGTGTTGCCGGGCAGGGCCTGTACTTGGGTCTGGGAGCCGGTCCCGCGAAGATCGGCGTTGTGGGCGGTACCGCCGCGATTGACGGGGA
>DAITOW010000028.1:0-16211 GCA_036833965.1 Oleiphilaceae bacterium | reverse complement strand
TTCCATTGGAATCATGTGCCCATAGTCTTGCAAGCGAACGAAGTGTCGACCCTGCCCTAGGTGCCTTGCCAGCCGACGCGCGACGCGGGCAGAGCAGTATTGGTCGGAATCTCCGGCGACAGTCATGATCGGACAGGTGATTTTCTCGCGTTCAATTGCTGCGGCGGACTTTGGATCGAGATACCAAAACCACGCTTCATGTAGCGCTTGCCCTGATTCAAAACAGAGATACTCATAGGCTTTTTCAGCCTGCCCTTCATTCATTTTGTTGAACAAGAGCTCCCTTGCTGCGCGGTAGGTTGGTTTGATACCTCTTTTCCAGAAGAATGGTGTGGTGCAGGTATCGACCAATGCGCGAGCTGGAGGAAAGGCTGCGCCGAGTGCAGAAGGCGTTTCTGGTGAAATCAGGAGTAGTGCATCAGGATCAACACGCATCGCCAGTTGCAGCGCCAGAACCGCCCCCATACCGTGCCCAGCCACGACCAATTTGTCACCGCTAGCAGCAATCGCCCGATACTCTTCTTCCAAGTGGTCCAGATAATTAACAAGGCTGAGACCTTCAGGGTGCTTTGCTTGGTTGCGCGTAAAGTGCTGCGGCAGCGCAAGCGCCTTTGTGCGATAGCCAAGCGCGCTGAAATAGCTCTGGTACTTTTCCCAAATGCGAGGCGTAGTCCAAAAGCCGTGGACGAATATGAGTGTTGTCATGATACTGCTCCTTGAACTCCCATTCTGTCATGAAGGCGTTTATATTCAAGTCATTAAAACTCGGAAAAACGGTCATGAGTTCGCCTTTAGACGAAAGTATTAGTCCAACAAACAAAAAATTCTGAACTTCCCGGAGATCCCTGAGTCTTTAATGTGATTGCGATGCGATGGTGTCGCGGTGACCACTAATAAATGTAAGAGGTTTTTAACGATGACGACAGTAAATAAACTCACCAAATCCACAATTGCAGGCTTGGTTACTTTAGGCGTGATTGGTGCGTCTTCTGATGCTTTGGCAGGAAAACCCGGCTTCGAAAAGTGTCAGGGTATCGCAAAAGCTGGCATGAACGATTGTGGAACCAGCAAGCATAGCTGTGCAGGCCAAGCGGCTACGGATGGAGATCCTGAAGAGTGGGTATATGTGCCTGAGGGAACCTGCAAAAAAATTGTTGGCGGTAAGGTGAAGTAACTGTTGCGTTAGCGCGGAGACGAGGAGCATGAGTGCAGCATCTCAAGGAACACGACTTGAAGGCCTCGGACTCGGCCTTCGCGCTAAGCATTATCAGGATATTTTGTCTGGAGAGACGAATCCGCAGTGGTTCGAAGCGCTGACCGACAATTATATGGGCGATGGCGGAATGCCTTTGCGTTATCTGGCACAAATTGCAGAGCGCTTTCCGCTCAGCTTTCATGGCGTTGGGCTATCACTGGGCTCGACAGATCCTTTAAACGAAGAGTACTTGGGTCGCCTTGCGAGAAGGGTAAATGAGTTCAAGCCGCAGCTGATTTCAGACCATTTGTGCTGGAGCAGCGCATCAGGCATCCACGGCCATGATTTGTTTCCCATGCCCTACACTGAGGCAGCCGCACGTCATATTGCAGATCGCATCCAGCAAGTTCAGGATCGATTGGGGTGCCAGATTCTCATAGAGAATGTGTCGAGTTACTTGCAGTTCCGCGACAGCTATTTGAGTGAGGTCGAATTTTTGTGTGAGGTGCTGGAGCGAGCCGATTGTTTGCTTCTATGCGATTTGAACAACATTTATGTGAGCGCCAAAAATCATGGCTTTGACGCTTTTGATTATCTACAGCGCTTGCCTGAACAGCGAATCAAAGAGTTCCATTTGGCTGGATTTGAAGACCAGGGCTCGCACCTTCTCGATACACATGGTGCGCAGGTACATGATGATGTCTGGGCACTTTATGCTTCGGCATTAAAACGTTTTGGTGAGGTGCCTACGTTAATTGAGTGGGACACTAATATCCCGGAATATTCGGTCTTGCTTGCTGAGTTGGATAAGGCCAAAACGTTCTGGCAGGATGCCTGCGATGTTGCTTGAGCAGTTGCAGGGCGAGTTCATTCGAGCACTGTATTCGGGGCAGCTTGCCGAAGCTGATTCCATGATTCAGGACAATGCCCTTCTAAGCGCGCAACAGCAATTTGCAATCTATCACGGCAGCGTAACCGGGACATTAGTCGAAGCTTTAGGAGATATCTTTCCGCGCGTTAAGGCTGCGTTAGGGGAGCGATTTTTCGATGGGCTCGCACGCAGGTATATTAGAGAACACCCTTCCAGTTCGGCCAGTCTGGATGATTACGGTTCCCGTTTTGCGGAGTTTTGTGAGGATTTCGAGCCTTTGCAGTCCTACCCGTTCATTCCGGATTTGGTGCGTGTCGACTGGGCATGGCATCGAGCCTTTCATTGTGCTGATGTTACTGCCGTGGATGCCAGTTGCCTCCAAGAGCGGCTGAAAGAGGATCCCAACTTGTGTTTTCAGCTGCATCCCAGTGCGGTTTTCATTGAATCACAGTTCCCCATTTACCAGCTTTGGCATTTCAACGAACGTGCGCGTGCTGATGGCTCTGAAGAGGCTTTTCAACTTGATCAGCCCAAAGAGTGCATGCTGGTTTGGAGGAATGATGTTCGCGTGGAAACTGCAGCAATAGATCCTTTGGAGCAATGCGTTTTCTCGCAGTTTCTCCAGTCTCAGACGCTCGAAGGCGCATTAGAAAACAGTGTCGAAAAGCTCTCAAGGGTTGAGGGTTTTCAGTCAGGTTGTGAGACGGAGTTACTCAGCCAAAGTATTTCATTTTTGCTCGCTAGGGGCTTGCTGATCGACGCTTCTAATCGAGAGTGAGTTCAACGCTTGATCTTTAAGGGTATTTCGCGCGTAATACCGACATAACTAGCAATGAGGTAAACGCGTGGATATTGGTGATCATCGCAGAGAATACATGAGTGAAGGGATTGATGACTCTACTCTGGATTCCAACCCGATCAAACAGTTTGAAGTCTGGTATGGTCAGGCAAAAGAAGCCGGCATTGAAGATGCCAATGCCTTTAGCCTTGCAACGGCGACGCCATCGGGCTTTCCCTCGGTCAGAACGGTGTTGCTAAAGCTGTTTGATCAGGAGGGCTTTGTCTTTTTTACAAACTACAACAGCCGTAAAGCCAAAGAGATCAAGGAAAACCCTCACGCTGCGATGCTATTTCCATGGCTGCCCTTGAATCGTCAGGTTCGTGTAGAGGGCAGTATCGAGAAAATTTCCGGCGTCGAGTCCTTCAAGTACTTCACCGGCCGGCCTCGTGGCAGCCAAATCGGTGCCTGGTGCAGTGATCAGAGTGAGGTTATTGAGTCGCGTGGTTTTCTGGAGCAGAAATACAGAGAGGCGGCAGAAAAGTTCAAGCAAGGTTCCATTCCCCTGCCATCGTTTTGGGGCGGTTATCGTATCAAGCCTGAGTCAATCGAATTCTGGCAGGGGCGTGAAAGCCGCTTACACGACCGATTGGTTTATCGTAAATCTGAAGGTGGTACCTGGGGTATCTCCAGACTGGCACCCTGAGCATCTTTTTCAAGCAGTAGCTGATCCAAAAGGCTTGGCGGCTGACTTACTTCCGATTCTTGATCCTGGAGTTGGGCGAGTTCGTTTTCGAGTGCTTCCAGTTTTGCTTGTGTTTGAGCTAATTGGGTGTTTCGCTCTGCGATGGTGCTGGTGTTCGAAACCATGCGTTCCTGCGTAATGCTCAAAACCCGGGTGAGTTTATCGACATGTGCTTCGGCAGCTTTCACTTGTTGAAAATACTGACGTTGCTGGTCTATTTGTTCATAGGCAAAGTAACCTGCGGCAACGCAGGTAATGAGTAGCAAAGGAGCAATCAGCGAAGCTCGATTTCGGTTGGCTAACCGTTGGCTGTGCTGCCGTGCGTCAAAGATTTGTTCCCGCTTTTCAAGAAGTTCCTGCTGCTCGTTCAGGAGCTGTTCCCGCGCAAGAAGTTCTTTCGCCTTGTTTTGTATCGCGCGCTCGCGCTCCGCAACCTGTTGTTGCAGCTCGGTGATTCGCTCCTGGGAGCGTTGGAAGTAATCGGGTTCGGCGTTCATCGCTTGAGCTGTATTCTTATGCATTTTATTGGATGTTTTAGCGCTCTCAACTGCCATTTCAGCTTCTAGGATCACATTTGTCACCTTAAACCTTGCTAAGTTTCGCGTACGAAAGCACTAGCCACTTATTGCCATGCTCCTGAAACATAATTTGAATACGCGCGTGCGGGCCTCGCCCTTCGTAGTTAACGACCGTGCCCTCGCCAAATTTAGGATGTGATACCAGTTCACCTAACTGGAACGCCGGTGCCTCATCTCCGTGTATTTGCTGGCTGCTTGCCCCAAATGAAACCGGCCGTGAAACGGTGTTTCGAAGACGGACTTCCTGAATGGTACTGGACGGAATTTCGCGGACAAAGCGGGATACAGGATTAAACTTCTCCTCACCATATAATCTGCGAGATTCTGCGTAAGTTAGCACTAGCTTTTCTCTTGCTCTGGTGACGCCGACATAGGCGAGTCTTCGCTCTTCCTCCAGTCGCCCCGGCTCTTCCATAGACATGCTGTGTGGAAACAGGTTCTCTTCCATGCCAGCCATGAAGACCAGAGGGAATTCCAGACCTTTTGCTGAGTGTAGAGTCATTAACTGTACACTGTCTTCGTGTTCGGCGGCTTGTTGTTCTCCGGCGTCCAGCGCGGCCTGCGCGATAAACTGGGACAATATCGGTTGCTCATCGTCTTCGGGAACATAATCCTGGGTCGACCCAATCAGTTCTTCCAGGTTTTCCTTCCGGGCTTGTCCCTTTTCCCCTTTTTCAGAGGCGTGATAGTCAAGTAAGCCGGAATCTTTAACGACGGTTTCGCAAAGAGTGCTGAGCGAAAGCTCGTGCAACTGGCTTGATAGCACCTCAATGAAATCCATAAATTGGGCAAGTGCCGATTTTGCTTTGCCTTTTAGCGCACCTTGCTCCAGTAAATAGGCGCAAGCTTGCCAGAGCGAACTGCCTTCATCGCGGGCACGTTCCCGAATTGCGGCCATGCCTTTTTCGCCCAAGCCGCGCGGCGGCACATTGGCGACACGTTCAAATGCCGCATCATCGTGTTGATAATAAACAAGACGCAGGTAAGCCATCGCATTGCGGATTTCCTGCCGATCATAGAAGCGCAGGCCGCCATAAATGCGATAGGGTATTTGAGAGCGAATCAGGGACTCTTCGAGAATCCGTGACTGGGCGTTGGAGCGATAGAGTATGGCGCAATCCTGTCGAAGATTTCCCTGATCCACCCAGGCAGAGATGCGATCCGCGATATAATTTGCTTCATCCTGCTCGTTGAATCCGGCATATAGATCAATCAATTCGCCTTCGCTATCTTCGGTCCATAGTTGCTTGCCGAGACGACTGCCGTTATTGGCGATAAGAGCGTTTGCGGCCTGCAGAATATTGCCCGTGGAGCGATAGTTCTGCTCAAGACGTACAATGCTGGTGCCAGCAAAATCTTTTTCGAATTGTTGAATGTTCTCGATCTTCGCGCCGCGCCAACCATAAATACTCTGGTCATCGTCTCCCACCACCATCACCGGAATCCTGTCTCCCGCCAATACCCTCAGCCATGCATACTGCACGGTATTGGTGTCCTGAAACTCATCGACCAGTAAATAACCGAAACGGTCCTGGTAGTGCGCTAACAGCGAAGGGTGGTTAAGCCAGATTTCATGCGAGCGCAGCAGTAACTCTCCAAAGTCGACTAATCCGGACAGTTGGCATTGCTCCTCGTAATCCAGGTAGAGGGAGGCAAGTTGTCTATCAAAAGGATTCTTTGCCGGTGGCAAGTGCTTGGCGCGGATTCCTTCGTCCTTCCTGCTATTGATGAAGCTCGCGACCTGCCTTGGAGGGCAGCGCGATTCATCCATATTACGTTCGCGCATTAGTCTTTTGATGATGCGTAACTGATCGTCGGAATCAAGAATCTGGAAGTTCTCTGGTAAATGCGCTTCCTTGTAATGCGCACGCAAGAACCGATGGGCGATGCCATGAAAAGTTCCGAACCACATGCCCCTTCCTGGCAGATTCAGCAACTCTTCAATCCTGCCGCGCATTTCGCGAGCAGCCTTGTTGGTGAATGTGACGGCCATAATGGCGTTCGGGCTGATGCCTTCGATTTGCATCAGCCAGGCAATACGATGCACCAGTACGCGGGTTTTGCCACTGCCTGCGCCTGCGAGCACCAGCATGTTTTGTATCGGCGCGGCAACGGCTTCGCGTTGCGCGTCATTCAGACCATCCAGAAGGTGGGAGACATCCATTGAATTCTACGTTTGCTGCTTTATTTCGGGATGCTCGAGTATATCAGGACGCGCTTACTACTTCAGTTTAAATTCCGCTCATTGAGTCGATGATTTCGCTCGGTTTTCTTTAGAATCGTTGCTTAAAAAGGGGTACACTTGCGCAACGATAATAAATAAGCCAAGCCAGTATTTAGTGTGAAACTTCCCGCCCTCTTTCGTTCCTGGTCAGCGCCGCAACTAAGCGTTCTTGAGCGGGTTTCTTTCTATGGCGTTTGGTTGATCGCAGCTCTGGTCTGGCTGATGCATTTTGAGACGCGCGCAACAGAACCTGCTTTTTCGGTTTTATTGGCTGTTTTGGCTCTGCTAGCGTCCATGCCTCTGGTAATGGTCTTTAGTCAACACAGTCTGCCCTCATCCTGTCTGGTGCTTGAGACTGTCCTTCCGGCACTCATTTCCGTGGTGTGGGCATGCGCTATTTATTTTGCTCCACCGCTCGATAGCAGCACGATCTTTGTGTTTTCCTTGCTCGCTTTACTTAATTGTCTATTAGCTAGGCCCTTTGGTTTTAGTATCTGGTTTAGTGCCAGTGTGCCCGTGGTTGTGGCGATTAATTTGTTGATGTTCAGTTCATTGAGCAGTTCGACAGGGTCGGTGATGACACTGATGAATTTGCTGTTTCTCGGTTTGGCGATGAGCTTGGGTAAGGTCCAACGAGGTGATAAATCTCTATCCTCAAAAGCTAAAAACAGGATGGAGCAGGATTTAGCGCAGCTTCGCTATGAGAAGAATCAACTCAACAGCGCTCTTCAAAATACCGAGCAGGCATTGGAACTGAAAATTCGCGAACGAACGGAAGCGCTTGAGAATGCGAATGCAAAGCTCAATCAGCAAGTCGCATTGCGCAAGTCGGTGAGTGAGGCTCTGGTCAAAAGCCAAACGAGATTGACTCAAGCTATTGAGGCTTCCAACCTTGGTCTATTTGACTGGGACGTTGCCGAGGGTCGCTTTTTTCAATCAAACTTCCATCATATTTTTGGCGACAAGGAACTGAGCTCCCAGAGTGTGATTGAGCGTTTAAAGCGCGTTGTGCATGCTGAGGACTATGCCGCGTTGCGCGATACTTTAAATGCCTGTTTGATGGGTGAAAAGACGGATTATCAGCTGAACTATCGGGTAAGCGACTCTGGTCTCTGGCGGTGGATCGAAGAGCATGGTCGCGTTGTCGAGTTGGATGACGAGCAGCGAGCGCGAAGGATCATGGGAACCCGTCGGGACATTCAGACGGATGTTCAGCGTGATGAGGAAATTCGTCTTGCGAAGTCGGTGTTTGATCATACCTCGGAAGGCGTGATGGTGTTGGACCGGCAACAGCGATTTTTATCCGTCAATCCGGCCTACACAAAAATTACCGGTCATGAACTCGATACGATCTTAGGTCAGAGTTTGCTGGATGTAAGCGAGACCCCGCAAGCTCAGCAGGTTTATGCGCAAATTTTCGAGACATTGAACGAGGAAGGTCAGTGGCAGGGTGAGTTGCTGGAAAAGCGACGACACAGCGATTACTTCTCCCAGTGGACGCAAATCAACGTTATTCGGGATGAATCGGGAGAGATCAAATATTACGCCGGTTTGATCAGCGATATGACGGATCATAAAGAAGTGGATGAGAAGCTGGATTATCTTCTCAATTATGATGCTTTGACGCGGCTTGCGAATCGTGTCCAGTTTCAGAATCAATTACACCGGGCATTGGTGCGGTTTAAAGATGAGCAGTTGCCTTTTGCGCTGGTCATGATCGATATCGATCGCTTCAAGCATTTTAACGATAGCTTTGGCTACGAGACTTCGGATCTTATTCTGCAAAACGTTGCCGAAAGATTAAGCAATAGCGTGCAGCGGGTGGATGTTCTGGCCCGGGTGGGTGGTAATGAATTCGCCTGTATCGTCGCCTGTAGCCCGACGTTTCAGGTTCGAAAGTTTGCGGAGCGTCTGTTTCATGCGCTCACGGACAAACCTTATCAGCTGGGCAATAACGAGGTTGTGCTGTCGTGCAGTATCGGCATTGCCTTGCTACCTGAGCACACGGAAGATATTGAAACCTTAACCCGGTATGGTGCGCTTGCTGTCCAAAAGGCGAAGTATCATGGCGGCAATCAGATTCAGGTCTTTGATGAGAGCCTGAAAACCTTTTCGCGTGAGCGCCTTGAGATCGAAAAGGAGCTTCGCTCCGCTCTCATGAATGAAGAGCTGGAGGTTTACTATCAGCCGAAACTGGATCTTAAAGCTGGATTGATCCTCTCTTACGAGGCACTTATTCGTTGGCGTCATCCGACGCGCGGACTGGTTTCTCCGCAAGAGTTTGTTGCCATCGCTGAAGAAAACGGATTGATCTCGGACTTGGGTGCCTACGTCTTGTATGCGGCCTGTAGCCAAACCAAAATGTGGCAGGATATGGGTTTTGGGCCGCTGAGTGTTTCCGTTAATCTTGCGCCGCGCCAGTTGCTCGAACCGCATTTGAAAAGCATTATTATTGAGAGTGTTGCAGAGTCGGGGCTTGATGCCGGGTTTCTCGAGCTGGAACTTACAGAAAGTGCTTTGAAAGAAGATATTCAGGGGGTGAGTGAGCGGCTTGCCGATCTGCGTGAAATCGGTGTAAAGATCTCTATTGATGACTTTGGTACCGGTTATTCCTCACTAAGTTATTTGCGACATCTTCCTGTTGATACTCTCAAGATTGATCGGGAATTTATCGACAATATTGAATGCTCCAAAGCGCAGCAAGCGATTACCAAAGCGATCATAGTGTTATGTAACTCTTTAGAGCTGAATGTCGTCGCCGAAGGCGCAGAGAATGAAGTACAGCTTGATCTTTTGAGAGAGCTTGGCTGTGACTATGTGCAGGGTTACTACGTTTCCAGGCCGCTTGATAAAGCGGCGATGGAAGAACTGCTTCGATCTCAGCAGTCGTGATTGTTTCTTCTTTTATTGCAGATTCGAACTATTTTTGTGGACGCATTTCAAATGTTTGTTCGACAAATGGACTCAATGAAAACGGACTTCTAGCCTTTTTGTACTAAGATTTGCGCTAAGTAAAAAGGGTGCGGCACTGAGCATAAGGCTGGTTCGGAGAGATCATGAGCAATTCATCAGGCTCGAATAAAGAGTTGCAACGCTGGAAGGATAAATATTTCGAGCTAAGCGACAGCTTTGAAGAACAAAAAAAGCAGGCGTTAGACTACGCTTCGCTATTGCAGCGAATTTTGGTGAGAGTCAGTCTTGCTGCGGAGAACGTTAGCAAGAGCCTGGATCAAGAACTAGCGAGCTTGCGCACTGCTATACGCACCGCATCCCCTGAACAAAACGATCTTGAAGAGCGCCTGAAGCGCATCGATAAGCTTATTCTTGCGGTAGATGAATCCAAACAGCAAAATGCGGGCAAACTTGTCCAAACGCTCGATCAATTGATTGAACAGTTACTCACATTATCTCTTCCTCGCAAACAAAAGAACGCGCTTAAAAAGCTCTCAAAAACCTTGTCTAAAAAGGCGCTCAACCTGCAGTCTTATCCCGGAATTCTGGCTGAATACGCCAGCTTACAGGCAGAAGTTATTCAGGATGTTGCTAAGGCTGACCACAAGGGTCAGGGCTTATTTAGCCGTATTCTGGGTGGAACAAAGCCTCAGCTTATGGATTCGCTTACTGTCGAGCCAGAGCCGGATAGTTCCACCGAGAGTGCACTAGAACTTGAACTGGAGACAAAGGACGAAGAATCCAAAGAGGCTGAGGAGTTAGTGCCTGGATTTGGCTCCGTAGCGAGACATATCCGAACTACCTTGTCGAACCTGCTAGATCAGTTGAGTTTTCCGCAGAGTGCGTTTCGTGATGTCGCGAAACTGCGTAATCAAATACAAGATGAACTTGTGTGGTATGAGTTGGGTCCAACACTTGATGATGTCGTCAATCTCGTGCTGTCGGTCGTCGGGAAGGGGCAACGAGATTTTGAGACCTTCCTTAAAGAGTTAGACGAAAGACTGAGCAAAGTTCAGGGCTTTCTCATTGAGAGCCGAACAGTCGATGCAAACTGGCAGACCAAAAACCAGGAGTTTGATCGCGCTGTCAGAATGCAGGTCGACGAAATCTCTCAGAAAATGGACGCATCTTCCAGTCTTGATGAGTTGAAGGACTCAATTTCCAAACATCTCGATTCAATCTATCAAGCCGTAGATCAGCACGATGGTGATGCCAAACAGTTTGAACAAGACAAGGAAGCAGAGGTTCAGGCGCTGAGAGAAAAGATTGATGAAATGGAAAAAGAAGCTGAATACATCCGCAAGCGCTTAAAAGAAGAACGCGGCAAGGCGCTCAGCGATCCTTTAACAAAACTTCCAAATCGGGAGGCTTATGATGAACGATTTGAATTGGAAATCGAACGTTGTAAACGTTACCAAAAGCCGGCCACGTTAGTTGTTGCAGACATCGATCATTTTAAGAAGATAAATGATAGCTACGGGCATTTGTCGGGGGATAAAGTTCTGCAAATTATCGCGAAGGAGCTCCAAAAGAGTTTACGTAAAACGGACTTTGTTGCGCGATACGGTGGCGAAGAGTTCGTTATGTTATTACCCGAAACAAATCTTGAAACGGCTATCAAGGTGATTGACAAAGTTCGGGAAAAGATCGGGAAATTGCCTTTTCATTTTCGCGATGAAAACATCCAAATTACGATGTCGTTTGGCCTCATCGAATTCAAAGACGGACTAGCTAGTAAAGATCAGGACGCAAACGAGGTAGAGCAAAACGTGCTGTTTGATCGAGCCGATGAAGCGCTCTACCAGGCTAAGAAAGACGGGCGCAATCGCATTGAAACCTGGCCGATAGCTGTCGAATAGGCGTCAATAGTTTTCGGTAGAGACCATGAGAGTGACCAGAGTTGTTAGGACTCTCCTAATAGGTAAGTAGGTCAAGAGTCAAAGATTTCAGCGACTGTGTCAGCAGCCTTCAGCTGCCGTGTTGTTCAATCTGTTTCAAAAGGGCTTCTGCTTCAGAAGTGAGTTTTGCATAGCTCCGCATATCGCCATTTCTTTGCGCTTGCATCGCTTGGCCAAGTAGTTTCGCGCGCTGTTTCTTGAGTTTTTTGCTTGGGTCGCTTTTAAGAAAGGAAAACACGTTCTGCTCCAGTTTATTTGGTGTCCTGAGTTATACGCAGAATCTTCCAAAGCAGACGTATTTTTATTTTGGAGGTTGGGCTCAATGGAGTCATTGCAACATCCACGCTGGCAACAAAGCGGATAGGTACATTGGCATGGTCAAGCCAAGAAACTTA
This sequence comes from Oleiphilaceae bacterium, assembly GCA_036833965.1. Lineage (GTDB taxonomy): Bacteria > Pseudomonadota > Gammaproteobacteria > Pseudomonadales > Oleiphilaceae > PZPK01. The sequence continues at coordinate 4,575 of DAITOW010000028.1, read as the reverse complement.
CTGCAGGGGCTGATAACGCCCCCGCTACGATCAGTAGGTGTAAATCAGAAGTTTGTAGTTAACTTCGGCATTTCCTGTGTCGTATGCGTCTATCCCGATTGAGTAAGTCCCCGCGGGCAATTTTCCTGGTAGCTCGTCAGCATCAATCGACTTGTCCGGCCACGCTTCATAAAACGTACCTGCCGCCACATTATCACTGCTTGCATAGCCATTTGTGAGGGCTGTTTTCGAGCCGAATTGACTAATCACAAAGTCTAGGTCGGCCGGGGTATTACTATCGAAGTGAAGCCCGATATAGACATTTTTCTCCTCCGTTAGCGTGAACTTGAATACATCCTCTACATCCACCGATACGGGTGCGTTATTGAACGTCGCCGTGTAACTCTCCAGCGAGGTGTTATTTTGATTCACTGTTCCGGAGATCAATGCGGGGAGGGTGACCGTTGGCGCAGTTGCTTCGGTATTATTGCTGGAATCATCCTCCTGAATTTCAGGTGCCGCGTGCCCATCGAAGCTCGAAGCGGCTAAGCCAACGTTATATTCCCGCGTGATAAACGCACAAGAACTGCCGCAATTACGAGAGTCGTAAACATAGTAGTAGCCGACAGGTCCAACGCTTGGGGCGAAGTATTCGCGTTCTGAAATAATGAAAGAGTCGCCAGTGTCTCCACAAATCGTTCCTATATTCGGGAAATATTCGCACTTACTTTGGTCCTTGGATTTCAGAGATTCATAGGCCTCGCGATATGCGAAGCTGGAGAATAAATAGGTTGGTGTTTCTGTTGCCTGCACCAAAACATCATTGCCAGTAAAAAAGAAACCGCCATCAGCCCAAAAGCCACTATCGGCATCGAAGACGGTGTGCCATGTATTATTTTCGAAGCCATACATAACATTATTTTCAAGAGCAATGTGGCTGTAGCGAGGCGCAAAGCTAAGCGCAGATTCGCTGACTGGGCCAGTTTTCCCTGTTACGGTAATCGGCCAAGCTTGCTTGTTGCCAATGTTTGTTTGCGCACCAAGTACAACTTTAAGTACGCCTTCTTCATCGCCTGCACCGCCGCTGGAGCTCGAATAGCTATAATCCCAGCGATAAAGCCAGAAATCATTCTCAGCCAACGTAAAGTCGAAGCCCTGAATGAGCGGGGTGTCAGGATTGTTTTGGTTTGCTGCTGGTGAGCTTCCACCGCCGCCTCCGCAGGCGCTCAGAAGCAAGGAAGAAATAAGAATTAAAACGCCTTTTTTCATCGTTGAGTCTCTGTTTTGATCACTTTATAAGTATAGTTATTGCACTATTTGGCGAGGGTGACATATGTCAATCTCATCACAGATTTTTGCTGAATTTTTAGGCGAGTTTAGTATTTGTCGGCGAGCACCTATTACTATATGGATATAAATGTCGGCCCTTGCTTGCTTAGAGGCGGGTATAGGCAAAGTTCCTCAAGCCTTCAATTCTGATGGGCAAGCTAGTTAGCAGGCACGGCAGTATGAATAGCAGCACTTCAATAATGCAATGCAGTTTAAAATACTTTGAGGATCAAGCTCGCGCCCGTGCAGAACAATAGTACGCGGCATGCCTGCATAAATTGCTGTTCGTTTAAACGGCCTTGAATCCGTTTGCCCAGCCACACGCCGATGTAAGCGAGAGGCACGAGCATCAGACTGAGCATCAACAGATCCAAAGACCATTGCCCATTTAGCGAGTAAGGCACCAGTTTCGCAAGGTTCATACAAGCGAAGAAGGCTCCGGCGCTTGCTAGCCAGACCCTCTTTTCAAGCGCGCGGGATACAAAGTAAATATTGATTGGCGGTCCACCTGCGTGCACCAGAGTACTGCTTAATCCGGAGAGGCTCGACCAGAAAAATCTGGCTCCCTTGATGCGTGAGAACAGTCCCTGCAATCGGCTCCAGAGCGAGAAAATGATACTGAGTAGCCCGAGGCCAAGCAGTAGCACTTTGTCGGATGCCGTTCCCATTAACAGGCCGCCAGCGAGAATGCCGAGCATTGCTCCCGGAACGAGTTGGCGCAATTCAATCCAGTCAATATTGCGGAAGTAATAGCGCAGGGTTTGGGCATCCATGATCAGCAGCAAGGGCAGCGTGATGGCGGTCGCTTCAAGCACGCTCATTTTGAAGCTGAGTAGCGGAACAGCGACGACACCTGCACCGCCAGCAAAGCCCGATTTTGAGATCCCTGTGATCACAATGCCTGTAATGGCGAGCAGCCAAAAAACCGGGTCATCGATCATATGTTGTTTCTGCCCCAATACTAAGAGTCTGATAGCGTACGTTTTCGGGACTAGGGGAGCTCAAACCACAAAGCTTCATAGGGTTCATCCTGAGCGTGAACGTTTACTTTCTGGTTTTTTGCCAGCTCTCCCCCTAGTGCGTCGCCAGCGGACAAGCTTACTACGGATTGATCATCCGTTACCTCTGCTGATCCGATAATGCTGTGCAGGTAGCCATTACTACCACGGGAACTGAGGGTAATCGTCTCTCCGGCTTCAAGGCGCAAGCGGTAAATGCGGGCATCCTGATGAACGTGCAGGGAGTTGCCTTCTCCATCAGGCGTGACTAAAGGCGTAAGGGGGCCTGTTTGCTCAATCGCGCGTTGCTCGTAACCGGGTTCTATGTTCATTTCTTTTGGCTGAATCCAGATTTGAAGAAACTTCAGGGGGTTCTCTTTTGATGCGTTGTATTCAGAGTGTGTTACTCCAGTACCCGCACTCATTCGCTGTACTTCGCCAGCAGGGATAGTGTAGTCGTTGCCTGTACTGTCCTTGTGCGCGATTTCGCCCTCAAGGATATAGGAGATGATTTCCATGTTCTGGTGTCCGTGGGTATCGAAGCCGGCACCCGGTGCAACGGTGTCGTCGTTGATCACGCGCAATACGGAGATCCCCATATGTTTTGGGTCATAATAGTGCCCAAAAGAAAAGCTGTGTTTGCTATCCAGCCAACCAAAGTTTGCTCTGCCACGATCTTCACTTCGTCTTAAGTAGTCCATGTCGCTCTCCTGTCATCTGCTCAACAATGACAGTAGTATATGAAAGCGAACGGTCTCGAAATACTGGAAGAATTGCGATGTTTTGTTCAAAAAAATTGATGTTTATATTTCTGTCCTTTCTTGCAGCTCAGTGCGCCCATGCAGCTAATCCGGAGATGCTTACAGATGGTTTTGAGTTGCCTTGGTCTATCGAGTTTATCGATGACAGGACGGCGCTTGTCAGCGAGCGTGCCGGGAACATTTATACTCTGGATTTGAACACAGACAAAAAAGTCGAGATAAAAGGTGTTTGGCCCGTTTGGTTTAGCGGGCAGGGCGGTTTGCTTGATCTTGCGCTGCATCCCGGCTTTGATCAAAACGGTTGGATCTACGCGACCTACAGTAAGCCGAATGAGGGCGGTGCTTCCACTGCGCTGGCGCGTTTCAAAATCGCTGATTCGCGTGTGGCGGATTTCCAGGAGCTGTTCGTGAGTAACGCCGTTGCTTCGGGTGGCAGGCATTTCGGCAGTCGAATTGTGTTTGATGAGGCGGGTTATGTTTACATCAGTTCCGGAGATCGCGGAGAGCGAGATTGGGCGCAGCAGCTTTCTAGTCATGCAGGTAAGATCATTCGTCTGCATGATGATGGCCGGGTGCCTGAAGACAATCCGTTCGTCGGGAGTAGTGATGCAGCCCCGGAAATCTGGGCTTATGGCAATCGCAATCCTCAAGGCATGCATTATGACAAAGCGACTCGCACCTTGTGGTCGATTGAGCATGGTCCACGCGGTGGGGATGAGGTAAATATCATCAAGCGCGGCGCGAATTATGGTTGGCCGGTCATTTCATATGGCAAGGAATACTGGGGGCCAGTCGATGTGGGCGAAGGCACTCATCGGGAGGGGATGGAGCAACCCGCCAAATACTATGTCCCTTCGATCGCTCCGAGTAGTTTGAGTTTGTTTAAGGGAAAACTATACGCCGGAGCGCTCAAGTTAACGCACGTGAATGTGCTTACTCTGGATTCGAGCGGGATCAAAATTATCAACGAACAACGCCTGTTCGAAGAGCTCGATGAGCGGGTGCGCGATGTTGTTGTCGGGCCTGATTCCTGGATTTACTTTTTGACGGACTCCGGAAAACTCTACCGCTTCAAACCTTGAATGGTGTCAGACACAAATTGCCGCAAGTCCGGCATTGAGCACTTGTACGAGATCGTCCGTCGCAAGTTCAATATCAAGGCCCCGCTTGCCTCCGCTTACCAATATTGTTTGTTGATGTGCGGCACTTTCATCAACAATCGTTGCCAGACGTTTTTTCTGTCCGAAGGGGCTGACGCCGCCTTTGATGTAGCCGGTCGAGCGCTCGGCGTCTTCAATTTTGGCCATGGCTGCTTTTTTGGCGCCGAGTGCTTTGGCTGCACTTTTAAGGTTAAGTGTCTCCGCCACGGGAATAATCGCGCAGGCGAGTTTGCCTGAGTCCAGTTCAATGATGAGTGTCTTGAAGACCTTTACCGGATCAATCCCAAGCTTTTCCGCAGCCTCCATTCCATAAGCGCCATGGTTTGGGTCGTGTTGATAGGTGTGGAC
>DAITOW010000027.1:13694-16247 GCA_036833965.1 Oleiphilaceae bacterium | reverse complement strand
GATTAATTGGTCTATACTTTTAGTTATCAACAAGTTGCTGAGCGCAGTTCTGATCGTTTTAACGAAAGATCGTCATAGCCGGCAGAGTATAATAAAAGTGAGTTAACGGGTTTTCGTTGCTTGCATGTGTGCACAAAAAGGTATGTTGAATGTCCACCATATTGAAACCAGTAGAAAGTAAAACCAAGCACTTAGATTTTTTCTTGAGTCAGTGTCACCGACGTAAGTATCCGAGTAAAAGCACGATCATTTACGCTGGTGATAAAAGTGATTCATTGTTCTACATCATTAAGGGCTCGGTCACGGTTATTATTGAAGATGATGACGGTCGTGAAATGATTATGGCGTATCTCAATACCGGCGATTTCTTTGGTGAGATGGGCTTGTTTGACAATATGGACTCGCGAAGTGCTTGGGTTAAAGCCAAGTCGGAATGTGAAGTCGCAGAGATCAGCTATTCAAAATTCAGGGAAATCTCCAGCCAGGACCCCCGCATTCTATATTTTATTGGCGAGCAAATGGCCTCTCGTCTTCGTCAAACAACTCGGAAGGTTGGAGATCTTGCCTTCCTCGATGTAACGGGCCGCGTAGCAAGAACCTTGCTTGACTTGTGCAAGGAGCCTGATGCCATGACACACCCTGACGGGATGCAGATCAAGATTACGCGTCAGGAGATTGGTCGCATTGTTGGCTGTTCACGAGAGATGGTCGGACGTGTATTAAAAACGCTCGAAGATCAGGGCTTGGTTCAGGTAAAGGGCAAAACCATGGTGGTTTACGGTACGCGTTGATATCGATGTTCGGAAACAAAAAAGGCGCACCCAAGAGATGCGCCTTTTTTGTTTTGGTTGACCCGTCCCGAATTAGGTTTGGGCTTTAAGGACAGCCATCACAGCGAGTGGTCGTTGAACCACGCGAAGACCAATCAGAAATATAGATACTTCCAATGGTGCTTGGATCATCCAGATCATCACCACCTATGTTCTCAAACTTGAGTAGATCAATCTGCAGATTACGATCATGTTGAACAGTGCCATCTGCGTTGAACGTGGCCTCGTGCTTAAACTTGTCCTTGTCGTACTGGATTTCACTCGTAGTATCGAAAGAGGCTGCCTGTCCAACAACTCTCTCGACAGGTTTAATGATGGCCTCGAGATTTGGGTCAAAAGTGAGGTCTTGACGGCCTTTGTTAAATTCTTCGGTTAACTGCGCTTCAATACTTTTTAAAGTTGAGTTTGCCGTTTCAATACTCGTTTCATCGACGGCTTCACTATCTGGTTGATCTTGGCCTTCATCCTCTCCCAACGCTTCGATGCGTAATCCGGCAGCGGTTGGGCCATAGAGTTGGAGCAGGTTTTGACCTGAATCCAAAGCAAGGTCGCCCATGTCGTTTTCAGACAAAGGCTCCACTGCAAAAGAAGTTTGCAAAGCAACTATCAATATTGTGAATAACAAATATAATTTATACATTGTAGTGCTCGGCGGCTCGGCTTTAAGATCTAGAGACTACGCTTTGATCAGGTTATTGGCCTTGCCCTAAGAACATCCCTAAATTGAATTGTTAATAATTGTTTAAATTATGAACGAAAATGACGGCAGAATAAATATCTGATTTGGCCATTTCGCCTCATTTTGTCGATTGATACACCTAGTTTATAGAAATATGGAGTGTTTATGAATCCCGACCAGGATCCCAACGGTACCGAAGACTGGCTTGAAGCTCTCAGTTCACTGATCAAATACGAAGGTTTAGAGCGCGCTCAATACATTCTTGCCCGTTTACAGGATGTAGCGACTGCAAATGGTTTATTGCCAACACACTCTGTTATAACGCCATATCGAAATACCATTTCTTCGAGGGACGAGGCGAGGATGCCTGGCGATCTTTTCATGGAGCGTCGAATTCGTTCCCTGATTCGATGGAACGCTATGGCAATGGTATTACGCGCAAATGATCGCCCCGGAGCTTTAGGTGGACACATATCTTCCTTCTCTTCGAGCGCTACACTCTATGACGTAGGTTTCAACTACTTCTTTCATGCCGGTGACGAAAGCAGGGATGCCGATTTGGTCTATGTGCAGGGGCACTCAGCTCCCGGAATTTATGCAAGGTCCTTCATAGAAGGAAGGTTGAGCGAAGAACAAATGGATCGCTATCGGAATGAGGTCGATGGTGATGGCTTATCTTCATATCCGCACCCCTGGTTGATGCCGGACTACTGGCAGTTTCCGACCGTTTCCATGGGACTGGGTCCCTTACAGGCGATATATCAAGCGCATGTGATGAAGTATTTGCACAGCCGGGGGCTAACAGAAAAAGGTGAGCGTAAGGTTTGGTGTTTTGTGGGTGATGGTGAGACGGATGAGCCGGAAACCCTTGGTTCAATTGCACTGGCTGGAAGAGAGAAACTGGATAACCTGATTTTCGTTGTCAATTGCAATTTGCAGCGCCTTGATGGCCCCGTGCGCGGAAACGGTAAAATTATTCAAGAACTCGAGGGAGTTTTCAGAGGTGCAGGCTGGAATGTGCTTAAGGTCGTATGGGGAAGAAGG
>DAITOW010000027.1:0-13684 GCA_036833965.1 Oleiphilaceae bacterium | reverse complement strand
CCCCCCCCCCCCGCTTTTTTTTTTCAATGAGTAGACGGGATACGGTATGTAGAGAGGGCTCGTGGGCTCGGATATGTGTTTAAGAGACATGGATGATGAAGGTGTCATGCAACAGGCGATGAATGAACTGGTTGACGGAGAGATGCAGGGCTTTAAGTCAAACGGTGGTGCTTTCACACGTAAACACTTTTTTGGACGTTATCCGGAGCTTGCCAAACTCGCCGAGTCATTAAGTGATGGAGATATTGAGCAGCTGAATCGAGGCGGCCACGACCCGTACAAAGTATACGCAGCCTACCACAAGGCGGTGCACCACAAAGGGCAGCCTACGGTGATCTTGGCGCACACGGTCAAAGGTTATGGCTTTGGCAAGGTTGGAGAAGCAACCAACACAACACACTCACTGAAAAAGCTGGATGTCGATACCCTTAAATCGTTCAGGGACCGTTTTGGTGTCCCTATTAGTGACGACAAGATTGAAGAGGTACCCTATTATCGGCCTGCTCCTGATAGTCCGGAAGCGATTTACATGAAACGTCGACGGGAAGCACTAGGGGGCTTTTATCCGAAACGGCGCCCACAAAGCGCGCCGCTCACTGCTCCGCCGCTTGATTTGTTTCAGGCACAGTTGGATGGCTCGGGAGATCGCGAAATCTCAACAACCATGGCTTTTGTCCGGATGTTGTCATCGATTACAAAGGATAAGCGTATCGGTAAGCGAGTGGTTCCCATCGTCCCTGATGAGGCCCGTACGTTCGGGATGGAAGGAATGTTTCGTCAGCTTGGTATCTATACCTCAGAGGGGCAGAAGTATGTGCCAAATGATCGAGACCAGGTGATGTATTACAGGGAAGATCAGGCTGGACAGATCCTCGAAGAAGGTATCAATGAGGCAGGCGCGATGGCGGCCTGGATTGCTTGTGCTACTTCCTATAGCGTGCACGATTATCCACTCATTCCATTTTATATTTTCTATTCCATGTTCGGCTTTCAGCGTGTCGGCGACTTGGCCTGGGCAGCTGGAGACATGCGGTCTCGCGGCTTTCTTATTGGCGGCACAGCTGGAAGAACCACACTAAATGGTGAAGGTCTGCAGCATCAGGATGGACACAGTCATATTCTGGCTTCGACTATCCCTAACTGCATTGCATATGATCCCGCCTTTGCCTGTGAACTCGCTGTTATTGTTCAGCATGGCATCAAACGGATGTACGAAGACAATGAGTCGGTTTATTACTACATCACTGTTACAAACGAAAACTACAAGCAACTGCCTTTGGTTGAAGGTAGTGAGGATGCAATTCTCCGGGGCATGTATCTTCGCGAGGAAGTGGATGCGAACTCGAAGTTGCGCGTCCAATTGCTGGGTAGTGGTGCAATTTTTAACGAGGTGAGCGCTGCTGCACAAATTCTCAAGGAAGAGTTTAATGTTTCTTCCAATATATGGAGCGTGACCAGCTTCAATGAACTCGCGCGAGATGGCCAGCTTACCGCAAGATGGAATATGTTGAATCCTGATGCGACCAGCAAATCTCCTTACATCGCAGAATGTTTGAATGATGAGGATCCTGTTATCGCTTCGACTGACTACATGCGCTTGTATGGCGAACAGGTTCGGGCCTATGTGAATGCGCCTTATACGGTGCTGGGTACGGATGGATTCGGGAGAAGTGATACGAGAGAAAAGCTCAGACATTTCTTTGAAGTAGACCGCTACTATATTGTGGTTGCAGCGCTAAACAGCCTTGCCTCCCAAGGGAAAGTAGATATGCAGCTAAGTCTCGATGCGATGCGGAAGTTTAATATTGATCGCAGCTGCATTGCACCAATGCTGCGCTAAGGGAGGGCTGAATATGAGTAATAATAGTATTTTAGTGCCCGATGTTGGCAGTGACGCAGAAGTTGAGGTGATTGAGATTCTTGTTGCGTCTGGTGATGAAATTGCGATCGATGATCCGGTTGTGGTGCTCGAGTCCGACAAGGCAAGTATCGAAGTTCCCGCCAGTCAAGCAGGGAAGGTGGTGAGTATTTCCGTTAAAGTTGGCGATCGCGTTAAGCAGGGGGATTCACTATTGGAAGTCTCTGCTGCAGAGTCACCTAATGGGGAGCAGCCAGAAAAAACTGAAGCAGTTAAGTCGGATGAGAGCACTGATGCTTCAAATGATAGCCCCAAACCAAAACACTCAGAGAAAGCAGGCCAAGGCGCGGTTAAGGAGCTTCGCGTGCCGGATCTCGGCGGAGCGAAGGGGGTTGAGGTGATCGAAATCTCCGTTGCGGAAGGGGATGCCGTTGCAAAGGATGACGCTGTTCTGGTTCTTGAATCAGATAAGGCTTCCATGGACATACCATCGCCTTATACAGGAGTCATCGCAGAGCTTAAGACTAAGGTCGGAGATAAGCTTGATGAAAATGACCTGATTGCATTGATAAAGGTAAGTGGAGATGTGCCGGAAGATCGGCAAGCTCCTGAACCAGCCGCTTCAAAAGGACAGCAGGTGACACCCCCAGGGTCAGCTAAAACTGTGACCTCTGAGGATGTTTTGCAGAAGAGCATAGTGCCAACTTCCGAGAGTAGCGCCGGACGAGGAGTCCATGCAGGCCCAGCAGTCAGAAAGCTCGCTCGAGAGTTAGGTGTTGAGTTGGAACGTGTCAAAGCAACCGGGCCTAAGGGACGAATTCAAAAAGAAGATTTGAATTCGTATATCAAGTCACAAGTACAGGCAGCGCAGTCAGGGCAAGTTGCAACAGTAGCTGGTGCTCCGACATTGCCGGACTTTAGCCAGTTTGGCGAAATTGAAACACGCAAGCTCGACAAGTTGCATCTGCTGACTGCTCGGAACATGCAGTCGAGCTGGAGCAATGTGCCCCATGTCACCCAATTTGATGAGGCCGATATTTCGGAGCTGGAACGTTTTAGAAAGGCCAAAAAGCAGGATGCTGAGCTGAAAGGTTTGAAGCTTACCCCGCTACCATTTTTGATTAAAGCTTGTGCGCATGCCCTGCGCGAGCTCCCCCAATTCAACGTATCTCTTGATATGGCCAATCAACAACTGATTCAAAAACATTACTTCCATATAGGGGTTGCTGTTGATACGAGTTTCGGTTTGGTGGTTCCCGTGATTAAAGATGTTCTGAACAAGGATTTGTGGCAAATCAGTGCAGATTTGGCTGACTTGGCGGATAAAGCGAAAGCGAGGAAACTCGCACCATCTGATATGCAGGGTGCCTGTTTTACGATTTCAAGTCTGGGCAGTATTGGCGGAACAGCCTTTACACCAATTGTTAATCAGCCGGAAGTGGCGATACTAGGTGTTTCTAAAGCTCAAGTTAAGCCATTGTTCAACGGTTCTGATTTCGAACCCCGGTTGATGCTGCCACTTTCGTTGTCCTACGACCATAGAGCTGTAAATGGTGCCGATGCTGCGCGGTTTACTGCGCTGATTGCGAAATATTTGTCGGATATTCGGGAGCTTTTGTTTTAAACTGGTTCAGACCCACGACAAGACAAAAGAACGAAACGGGCAACGGTATACAGTTATGGAGTTTCAAACTCGATTTATTCGGCATGAAGATCGCCGGATCGCTCGACAGGCATTAACCGGCAGGCACGGCTTTAGGGCATCTGTTGAGGTGCTGAGTGGTCAGGCTGAGGCCTCGTTAATCGATTTCTCTAGTATTGGTTTTGCGGTGGTTATCAATGCCACAGCACGGCATGATTTCGCTGTCGGCGGAAGTATTACATTGCATGTTAGCCCCATGATCGGTCACGAGTACGCACTAGATGGCCTCATTATCGACATTCGGGAAGATAGACAGGGAAATACCAAGATCTCTGCGGTGATCGAGCATGAGCAAACCAACCCTCATGGAAACTTCCATCCGGTCATGCTCAGTCCGGAGCAAAGCTTAAAGGGGCAGCTTGTTCACCCCTTCGCCTATAAGCAAAGCTCATATTTCGAGGTCGAAAGTCTTTCTGCCAATGGTTTCTTTGCCTCCAATATTAACTCCGATTTCACCTTGTTTAGAGGGATGCAGATTGAGTTCAGCTTGGGGACTGTTCATGGTTTACAACGTGCGATCGGCACGGTGTCGAATATCAGTTTGACGGAAGATAATCTGATAAGTTGTTTTGTATCTGTGGCTGAATTCCCGCAGGCTGCCCAGATTGAACTTTCCCAACACTGTTTTCACTTCGCGCAAAAAACACCACAGGAAATCCAGCTGTCAGGTCTTGATGCATCGAGCATTCAGAACTTTGTTCAGTACCGCTTTGTTGAGACCCAAGCCGAGTACGAAGCAGTATTGAAATTGCGCAGAAAGTCATACGCGCGCTTGGGGCTTTGTGATAAGGATGAACCGATTGCCCGGTTTGCACTTGAACAGGATGCTTACGGAAGGATTTTGATCGCTTTTCACAATGCGCGGGTTATTGGATCTGCGCTGCTTGTATTTGGGGAACGCACGACCAAACCACTGGAGTTGGAGTCGGTTTTGCCGAGAACGAGTTTCAGTCTTTTGCCCGATTACGGACAAATTATGGAAATCACTGAAGTCTGTATTGAAAAGCATTATCAGGATACTGACGTACTTCAAGGTGTTTTTGAAAGTATGTACCGTGAAGGTTTAACAGCCGGTAAAAATTATATTCTGGTAGGTAGTGCTCCCGAACTTGTTCCAAGATATGAATATATGGGCTTCAAACCATTGGGGCTAAGTTTTCAAAGCCCGCGCAATGATGATGTTTTGATGCAGGTTATGATGCTCGATAAAGAAACGGGAGTCTGCGGGAAAGGCATGGGCCCCGTTCGCTGGTATAAAGTGTGGGGTTATGTAAGCTTGCACTTGTATCAACGCCGTATTATTGAATATAACGTTTGGCAAAAACTGCGAGTTAACTTAAACACAGCGCTCTATGAACTGCACGAGCGTCTGGATAGGCTCAAGCAGCTCAGAGGTTAAAGCGGCGCTTTGATCGCCGCTTTCCTTTTAAGCCGGGCTGACGTGTTCTGCCTGAGGACCTTTTCGGCCTTCTCCTTCGACAAAAGTAACGCTTTGACCTTCTGACAGTGTTTTAAAACCATCACCGGCAATGTTGCTGAAGTGAACAAACAAGTCTGGACCACTTTCTTGCTGTATGAATCCAAACCCTTTTGATTCGTTGAACCACTTAACGGTTCCGGAACGCTTATCTGACATTTATTAAACCTTTAAATTTCTATGTATTGATGCAACATGAACGGGAGAACAAAGCAGGTTTATTGAGTACTTGTTTTTTATTCTGACGTTCAACTTATTCGAATATCTTTTGGTTTTATTACTCGAATATATTCAGTTTAGTAAAAAATAAACAAATCACCATGCTCTATATAACCTTTTGAAATTAGAAATCTCCTTGTGGCGTGTGCCGATTGGCGGTTAAAATCGCGCTCACATTCAGGGAAGCGTTTAAGATCGTTGGCGCTTCGCTTATAATTTGAAATCTGTCGGGTTCTTCCTAACACATATAACGAACGAAGAGGTGTTACGTGAAAAAATTGGTAATGACTATCTCCGCTGCGCTGGCTTTTGCTGCTGTGGCATTAACAGCGACCGCAGCAATGGATGACGCAAGTATTCGCGAGCGCACGCAACCGGTTGGAAGTGTATGTGTTGAAGGTGAAGATTGTGGCTCCGCTTCTGCAGCGGTAGCGTCCGGTCCGCGTGACCCGCAAGAGCTTTACAATGGCGTTTGCGCTGGCTGTCATACGAGTGGTGCGCTCGGAGCTCCTAAACTTGGAGATGCGGCTGATTGGGGTGCTCGTCTGAACCAAGGACTTGATCAAGTGATCGCAAATGCGATTAATGGCATTAATGCGATGCCGCCAAAAGGAACCTGTTCTACTTGTTCTGATGATGATATCGCAAACGCTGTTCAATATATGGTCGATAACAGCAAATAGGCTCAATGTAAAAAAGCCCGCTCAATGAGCGGGCTTTTTTTTGCCTGGAATTTACTTCGCAGATCTTTTTCTTGGTTGACGCTTGGTTGGGACGCTCTTTTTGGCTGAAGAGGAACCATTGTCTTGAGCCTGGGAGAATGATGCTGAAAGCTCAACCATTTTCATTGGCTTTTGCGCTACCCGCGTTTTCTGTAAGGTTTTAAGTAGTGCCTTTGGCATACCATCGGGTAGATCGACGGTTGTCATTTTGTCGTAAATTTCAATCTGACCTATATAGTCACTCGAGAGATCAGCCGCATTCGCAATCGCAGCCACAATTTGGCCTGGCTTGACTTTGTCTATGCGTCCCACTTGAATCTTGTAGCGCTTTAGCTCTACGTCGGGGAATTTCTGTAGTGGCGGAATAGGGCCTTCTTTTATCTCTTTCTGTTCCCTGGGAGCTCTTTCGGGACGGTCAAATTCTTCAGCGGCCCGACTACGTTGATCTTCTCTGATATCGAGCAGTAGATCTTTACCGCCCTGAGAAAGCTTCGCGAGAGCTGCTGCGACGATGGCAGGATCTACGTGGCGTTCCTCAATCAATTTATCAACCAAGTCTTGATAAAAACTTAGGTCTCCGGCTTCTACGGTCTCCATGATCTGCTGATTGAACTGTTCGATGCGCAGCTCATTAATTTGCTTGGCGCTGGGTATCTCCATTCGTTCAATAGTTTTTCCAGACACTTTTTCAATAGCGCGCAGCATGCGTTGTTCGCGAGGGGCAACGAAAAGAATTGCGTCACCAGAGCGACCTGCCCGCCCCGTGCGTCCAATGCGGTGAATGTATGCTTCGGTGTCGTAAGGAATATCAAAGTTCACGACGTGAGTGATCCGCTCTACGTCCAAGCCGCGTGCAACGACATCGGTCGCGACCAATATATCGATGTCACCTTTCTTAAGACGATCTACAGTCTTTTCTCGCGCCGCTTGTGGTATGTCGCCATTCAACGCAGTAGCAGAAAACCCTCGGGCTCTCAATTTGGAGCTAATATCCTCTGTAGATATCTTTGTGCGAACGAAGACAATTACGCCTTCATGCGGCTCGACTTCAAAAATTCTGCAAAACGCATCAATCTTGTTGAGACCTTTGCTGATCCAGTAACGCTGACGAACGGTGCTCGCGGTCGCGGTTTTTGATGCGATCTTGATGTGTTCGGGGTCGTTTAGATGTTGGTCAGCAACACGCTTGATTTCTTTTGGCATGGTTGCCGAAAACAAGGCGATCTGGCGAGAATCAGGGGTATGTTCAAGCACCCAATTTACATCGTCAATGAAGCCCATGCGCAGCATTTCATCTGCTTCGTCCAAAACGAGGGTCTTCAAGTTGTTAAGTTTCAGACTGCCCCGGCGCATATGATCCATAACGCGTCCAGGCGTACCAACAACGATCTGCGCACCGCGCTTAAGCTGCTTCAACTGGATGCCATAAGCTTGTCCACCATAAATGGATAGGACGTTTACTCCAGACACATACTTCGAATAACTTTCAAAAGCTTCTGTAACTTGAATGGCCAGCTCTCGAGTTGGAGCGAGCACCAGAACCTGAGTGTTGGGGTTGTTTGGTTCGATCTGGGCAAGAACAGGAAGCGCAAACGCTGCAGTTTTACCTGTCCCTGTTTGTGCTTGGCCGAGTACGTCTCGACCTCTCATAATTGCAGGTATCGCCTGCTCTTGTATAGGGGATGCGTGCTCATAGCCGAGCTCTGAAATAGAGCGAAGAAGTGTGTCTGGAAGGCCCAGATCACTGAAGCTGTTAGAAGCTTGGGTCACAAAAAAGTTCCTCGTTGGGAGTAGCGGGGTCAAAAGAGGCCGGAGTATACGCTTACGAGAAATAAAAATCCCTGATTATTTTTTAAACAATTGTATCGCTTCGTTTGCCCAGTGCAACCACGCTTCCTCGCCAATGATTCCTCTTCGGAGTGTGATGTAGGGGAAAAGTTGCGTTTTCTGCTCCTGTTTTGGGAGAGCATGATACTGAGTTTCCATGGCCTTTAGCTTTGATAATATATGTTGATGCAGGGCGACATGGCGCTCTAACTCATTCAGTATCTCGCCCTTGTCCCCGGTGCTTGCCCCATATAATTTAAGTAACAAGGCATCGTTTATTTTAGCAGGTGGCACGGGTTCACTTAGCCAAATTTGAAGTTCTTGCCGCCCCTTCTCGCTAATCCGGTAAACCTTTTTATCGGGCTTGCCATCTTGTGTGGCGCTCTCACAAGAGATCAATTGCTCTTGATTCAATTTTTTAAGCTGTAGATAGATTTGCTGGTGCTTGGCATTCCAGAAATAGCCAAGTGACTCTTTAAAGCCCTTTAAAAGGTCATAGCCGGAGCTAGGCTCTTGCTCCAGCATCACCAGGATTGCATGTTTTAAGCTCACCGTTTTACCTATAGTTTATGCAATTTATTGCATATTATTTTAAATTTGCATACTATGCAAAAAATTGAATAAAAATGAATGAGAAAGGTTTTACAGCTTATGGTTCGCACAGGCACACGCTTTCGCAAGAAAAAGGCTCTGGATCACTACGATGTGATTGTGATTGGTTCTGGTATTGGGGGGCTGGCTAACGCAGCGTTACTATCCAAGCTAGGTAAAAAAGTATGTGTTTTAGAGCAGCATTATACGGCTGGTGGCTACACGCACGCTTACGAGCGAGAAGGTTACGAGTGGGACGTAGGGGTTCACTATATCGGAGAGGTGCATCGGCCTCATAGCACCTTGCGAAGAGTTTTCGATGTCATCACTGACGGAAAGCTGGAATGGGCCGAGATGGATCCTTTGTACGATCAGATTGTAATCGGAGAGGACTATTACGACTTTGTTGCAGGAAAAGAAAATTTCATTGAGCAGATGACTTTTCGCTTTCCTGAAGAAGCCTCGGCAATAGAGAAGTATGTAGAGTTGCTGTACAAAACGAGTTCGCTAGTGCCTAAGTTCTTTGCAGGTCAGGCTTTACCAAAAACTCCCGGAGCGCTTTACAACCGCTTTAAAGACAAGCTGCTGCCCGATTTTCTTTTTAAAACGACGTATGAGGTTCTGTCCGGGCTGACAGATAATCAGGAATTGATTGCCGTGTTAACGGCTCAATGGGGCGATTACGGACTTCCACCGAAAAAATCAGCATTCATCATGCACGCAATGGTAGCGAAACACTATTTGAATGGGGGCGCTTATCCTGTTGGGGGTGCGGCAAAGATTGCAGAGACAATTATACCGGTGATTCAGGCAGCTGGCGGTGAAGTCTTTACCTACGCGGGCGTTGACAAGGTTTTGGTAAAAAACAATAAGGCCTATGGCGTTAAGCTCATAAAAGGTGATGAAATTACTGCTGATGCGGTCGTTAGCTGTGCAGGGCTTGTGCCTACTATTAACAAGCTTCTTCCTCCGGAAGCTGTTAAAGCAAGTGGTTATGACAAACTGGTCAAAAAGGTACAAATTTCATCAGCACATCTGTGTATTTATGCTGGATTCAAAGGGAACGCAAAAGAACTTGGTATTCCGAAAAAGAATTTCTGGATCTATCCGGGTTATGACCATGATGCGGCGGTTTCAGCTTTTCATGAGAGTAAGGAGTATGATTTTCCGCTTGTCTATATCTCCTTCCCGTCCGCCAAGGATCCAGCCTGGGACGAACGCTATCCAAATAAGTCTACAGTAGAGATTGTCACGGTTTGCAAGCCAGAATGGTTTGAAAAGTGGCAAGGAACTACTTGGGGTAAGCGAGGAGAAGATTACGAGCAGGTTAAACAGGAGTTGACTGATCGTCTGATGGAGATTCTCTACAAGCAAATGCCGCAATTAAAGGATGCCTTGGATTACGTAGAATTGTCTACGCCGCTTTCTACCCAGTGGTTTCAGTGGAACGAGGCTGGAGAGATATATGGTATTGAGCATGATGTTGAGCGCTTCCGTCAAAACTGGATTCACCCAAAAACAGAAATTAAAAACTTCTATTTGACCGGTTCGGATGTCGTTACCGCGGGTGTTGGTGGCGCGCTAATGGGTGGCGTAATGACAACGATGGCGATGATGGGGCTTAAAGCAGGCAAAGTGACAGAGCTGTTAAAGAAAGGGGTGGCCTAGAAGAGTTAGCGGTTTTAGGCGAAGTGAACAGCGCCTAAAATTTTAGCTTTCTTTGCTCCGGTGACCGTTCTCAGGTTTCCGGGGCGTCCCTCCAAAGTTTCTCTGGCAAGCCATGCGAATGCTGCCGCTTCTACGTCGTCAACTGGGATGCCCAGATCATCGGTGATCCCGATCTTGTTTAATTTGGACAGTGACTTTATCCGCTCAACTAGGAAGCTGTTGTGCGCGCCTCCTCCGCAAAGATACGCCTCTGCGGTGTGGCTGTTTTGTATGTTTTGAATAGCTGTTGCGATTGTAGAAGCGCACAGTTCCAACAAGGTGCGCTGAACATCCTCTGGTCGCTCAGAGCCTTCGAGAAATTGTTCGAGCCAAGGCATGTTAAAATACTCACGGCCAGTGCTTTTTGGCATCTCGCGAGAAAAGTAAGCATCGCCAAGCATCCTAGATAAAAGAGTTTTATCCAACTGTCCTTCTCTAGCCCATAAGCCAAAGGCGTCATAGCTCTTGCTGATATGTTTCTCAGTCCAGCGATCCATTAATGTATTTGCAGGGCCGATATCGTAGCCGAAAGCGGGCACTGATTTGCGCGCATCTTGAAGTGGGAGGATGCTGATATTGCTGATGCCGCCGAGGTTGATGATGAGTCGTTGAGCTTGCTCGCTGGAGAAGGCCTTTTGATGAAAAAACGGGACTAAAGGCGCTCCTTGTCCCCCAGCCATGATATCAGCCATGCGAAAGTCTGCGACAGTGGTAATACCAGTTACCTCGGCAATGGCTGATGGGGCGCCGATTTGCATTGAAAATGGGTGCTTGCCATCAGGGTGATGACGGATCGTTTGCCCATGGCTGCCGATCGCAATAATGTTCGTTGGTTCTATCGATTGATCAGTCAAAAAGGTGTTTATCGATTCGCCGATAAAGCGACCCAAGGCGACATCCGACCGACCCATGCGCTCTATTTCATTGGGGCCGGGTGAGCAAAGGGCACTTAGTTCGGCTTGAAGACCTGTGGGAATGACTGCGCATTTTGAGCCGATAACTTTAGGGGCGCCGTTGTCAAACTCAACGGTCACAAGGTCTAGTCCGTCCAGACTGGTGCCCGATATACAGCCAATAAATAGCTCTCGGCCCATGTCTTTAGCTTTTACTGCGCATTGAATGCGAACTGATAGCTCTCTTGCAAGGTCTGCAGCTGCGCCAAAAGTGGTTTTGTTTGTAGCGCGAAATGCTCTAACTCACTGCTAGGGATTGGTTTGGCGTGAGGCAACTTGACCCGAACTGGGTTTTTATGGACGCCATTTACGAGGAACTCGTAGTGCAAGTGAGGGCCGGAAGCTAAGCCTGTACTTCCAACGTAGCCGATGATCTGACCTTGTTTTACGCGTGCGCCGGTTTTAACGTTGCGAGCGAATTTTGACATGTGAGCATAAAGAGTCGTGATTTTTTGGCCATGTTGAATTACAACAGCGTTTCCATATCCGCCTTTACGGCCTGCATGAATGACTTTTCCGTCACCAGTAGCTTTAATTGGAGTGCCCGTGGAAGCTGCGTAGTCGGTGCCTTTGTGGGCTCGAATTTTATGCAGAACAGGATGTTTTCGCTTTAGGTTGAAGTGCGATGAAATACGAGCGAAGTCAACAGGCGTCCGTAAAAACGCTTTGCGCATGCTTTCTCCGGAAGGTGTAAAGTAGTTTGAGACGCCGTTAGAGTCCGTGTATAAAACTGCTTCGTACTTTCGGCCGCCGTTGCTGAAGTTTGCCGCCAGAATTTTGCCGTCTTTATACTTTTCTCCATCAACGTAAAGCTTTTCATAAATGAGGCTAAACTCATCGCCCTTGCGGATGTCGAGCGCGAAATCAACGTCCCATCCAAATATATTGGCAAGTTCCATGATCTGGGATTGAGACATGCCGGCTTTCTGGCCAGCAAGGAAAAGAGACGAATCAATAACGCCTTCCTTGTAATCAAGTTCCACTTCGGGTTCGCGAGTTACAATTTGGGTTGTGAAGCTGCCGCTGTCTTCTCTATCCAGAAAAACTGATTCAATCGGCGATCGATCCAGTCGAATGCGCAACAGCGATTCCGAGTCATCATTCAGGAAGGCGATGGTTTCTCCAGGGTAAATTCTGGTCAGTTCCTTGTTCTTGTTGCCTGCTCCTAGCACAGCATACATTGTGGCATCGTTATAGCCTGCTTGCGCAAAAAGCCTTGATAGAGTGTCGCCCTCTTGAACAGTGAACGTGTGCCAGTTTTCAGTAGGGGGCGCTTCCTCTGCAATTTCTTTGCTGATTTCCGCAAAACTAGATGAGGGAGCGTCGCTGATTTCCAGTTGTACTGTAGTGCTTCGATTAGCATTTACTTTGCTGCTTGGACTAATAAGCAGGACCAAAGTAAGTAGAGCGCCAACAGTGCCAGCTGCGAGCATATGTGTTTTTGGGAATGCGTGAACCAAAATTTAACCTTAATTCAGTAACTAATGAGGAACTTGTAACAATATTTTTAAGTATAGAGCTCTTGGCGCTCAGCGCAAAGAGGAAGTCATGAAAGGTGGCTTACATCACTATTAAAATTGGTATAATGCCGCACTTTTTACAATTAAGTGTTGGCTAGCGGTGCTTAAAGAGTATTTTGAGCACCAAAAGCGGTTTGGAGAGAATTGATGGCAAGTGTAGAAGAGCAATTGGCGATTATTAAGCGTGGTGCAGATGAGCTGATTGTCGAAGAGGAGTTGGTTGAGAAGTTAAAGGCGGGGAAAAAGCTGCGAGTAAAGGCGGGTTTTGATCCAACTGCTCCTGATCTGCATCTCGGCCATACCGTTTTAATTAATAAATTGAAGCAATTTCAGGATTTGGGTCATGAAATCCTGTTTTTGATTGGGGATTTCACCGGCATGATCGGCGATCCTACTGGTAAAAGTGCAACCCGCCCTCCTTTAACTGCGGAGCAGGTTCAGGAAAATGCCCAGACGTATAAGGAGCAGGTATTTAAAATACTAGATCCGGCAAAAACGCAGGTCATGTTTAACTCCGAGTGGATGGGGAAAATGAGTGCAGTCGATATGATTCGACTGGCAGGACAGTACACCGTAGCGCGGATGTTAGAGAGAGATGACTTCAGTAAGCGTTTCAAGGGTGAGCAGTCCATTGCTATTCATGAGTTTCTATACCCTTTGGTTCAAGGCTATGACTCAGTGGCGATGCGTGCTGATGTCGAGTTAGGCGGAACGGATCAGAAATTCAATCTGCTGATGGGTCGAACGCTTCAGAAGAGCGCTGGGCAGGATCCTCAAACTATTCTTACCATGCCTTTATTGGAAGGTTTGGATGGTGTTCAGAAGATGTCCAAGTCTCTTCATAATTATGTCGGGGTCAACGACGCGCCAGGCGAGATGTACACTAAGTTGCTGTCTATGCCTGACACCCTGATTTGGCGTTACTTTGAGTTGTTAAGCTTCAAGAGCTTGGGCGAGGTGGAGGAATTAAAGCGGTCGGTTGATGGCGGTCGAAACCCGCAAGAAGTTAAAGATATCTTTGCTCGAGAAATTATCGCTCGTTTTCATGGTGAAGATGCGGCCGCGAATGCACATAAAGGCGCGGGTAACCAAGTGGCGTTGGGCGAGT
>DAITOW010000026.1:0-16297 GCA_036833965.1 Oleiphilaceae bacterium | reverse complement strand
CTTCTCAAGCGCACGATCGAACCACAGTGGAATTTGTGGTCGATGTTCTGACGCAGACTTGTAGCGTAAGCGATCATACTCATGGTGTGCGCGGCAATCATTAATCGCAGGCCCATAAGGCAGCTTCGAGGTAAACATCTCATACACAATCGTGGCCAAGGAATAAACGTCTCCCGCAAAGCCGGGATTCACTCCCAACAGATAATTGGGATCAGAATAGCTTGCTGTACCCAGCGCGCCGTTTTCATCTATGACATTATCAAGCTCCGCCAGACCGGCAACATACACAGAACCAAAATCGACGATGATCGCTTGCCCGTCCGGACGAATCATAATATTGCCCGGCTTGAGATCCTGATGCACCGTTTCCTGGTCGTGAAAAGCCTGCAGACCGGCAGCCACCTGTTTGATAATCTCGATGGCACGCTTTGGGCTGGGCGGCGAGTTTTCTGCCATCCAATCTTCAAGCTGTACACCATCAACATATTCCATCAGATAGTATAAAAACGTGCGCGGACGACTTTGCGGAATCACGCGCACCACATAGGGTGATGAGATGCGCGAACCAACCCACTCCTCCTGAACAAAGCGATCAATATAGGAGAGGTCACCCTCAAAATTCAGCGAAGGTGTTTTCATCACGCATTGCGCACCCGTTTCGGTATCCCGAACCAGATACAGCTGACTTCGGGGTGACGCAAACAACTCTTTGAGAATCTCATAACCGTCAATCTTCATGCCGGGCGTGATATCCGGCGGGAAAGGTAGACGAGTCAGCTCGGCACTCAACTCGTCCCGGTCACGCTCAAACAGACTCTCCACCTCGACGACGATGGCGCTTAAATTGTCATCCGTATGATGCTGTTTGGCTGCGGCCTTAAGCTCTGCAGAAATCTCCTTCATCGTCAGGTCGCTGCGCGACAAAATTGTCTGCAGCTCCTCGTGCGGCACGAAGTCATGCACACCATCGGAAGTCACAAGCAAGCGATCGCCAACGTTCAGATCGATGCGTCCATAATCGACATGCAAGCGGTTATCCATGCCCATGGCGCGCGCAAGAATAGTTCGGTTATCACCGATATTAGCCGTGTGATCATGAGAGATCTGTTTTAACTCACCATCACGCAGCAGATAAATACGGCTATCACCGACATGAAAGAAGTGGCCTGTCGCGCCCTTGATCACCAAACAGCTAAAGGTACACAGGTAACCCTTGTCGTTAGAGAACTCGTTGCTCTTTCGATAGAGATTGAGGTTGATGGTTGATAGTATTTTTTCTCCGGAGCGGCTTACACTCCAGCTTTCGGGTGTCCGGTAATACTCATCAATGAACTGACCAACAGAAAACTCGCTGGCCTGCTTGCCAGCCTCTGCGGTTGAAACACCGTCGGCCAGACAAAGTGCGGCTCCGCGCACCTTCAAGACATAAGACTCCGTTGGTTGAAAATAACCAACGGAGTCTTCGTTTATCGGCTTAACGCCAGCATCACTAAAAGAAGCAATGCTGAGTTTAAGTTCGGACATCTTGTCGATTTCCTTGTCGATTTCCTAGAGTTAGGCTGTAAGTTAGACTTTAGTTAGGTTGTCTCTCGGAGCCTTCCTGAGCCTGCATCTAGCCTACATCGATCATTTGAACTGTGCCATCAGGCAGAGTTTCTGCAATCTGCCCTTTCGGCTCTGCAAGTCGCATTGCAATGAAGAACACAATCAAGGCAGAGGCACCGATCACCATGAAGAAAGTACTGTAATCCACGAAGCTCAACACAGTCAGGTAGGTGACCGCACCAACGTTACCATAGGCACCTGTCATACCGGCAATCTGACCTGTCATTCGACGTTTGATCAAAGGAACAATGGCGAACACAGCACCCTCACCCGCCTGAACGAAGAACGAACAACACATGGTCGCGACAACCGCCATAGGGATCCACCAAGTACTGTTCACTTGGCCCAGTACAAAGTAACCAACGGCAAGACCGCCGATCAGGATCATCAACGACTTGCGGCGACCAAAGCGATCAGAGAACCAGCCACCAGTCGGACGCGCGACCAGGTTCATGAACGCAAAGCCGGATGCCAAAAGACCTGCTTTGACCGGATCCAGTCCTTCGAAGGTATCAAGGAAGAACAGTGGCAACATTGAAACAACCGCAAGCTCGGAACCGAACGTCACGAAGTAAGACCAGTTCAGAATCGCAACTTGCTTGAACTCATACTTGTCATGCTCGGCAACGCCGTGTTGCAAATTCTCTTTATTCACGCCCCAAATTTGATGCATCTGGAAGAAGAACAGCGCAACCAGACCAACCCAGATCGCGTACACAGCTTCCTGGCTTAGCAAAGCAACACCTGATGGAGAAAGTTTCCATGCAAGTACCGCCAAGGCTGCATACATAGGAATGTTCATACCAATCAGGAACCAGAAATCTTTCCAGCTTGTGACCTCAAGACCACCTGCTTTTTTGGGTTTGAAATAGGTAGAACCTTTAGGAGTGTCACGCGCGACAATAAAGTAGAACACACCGTATAGACCAGCAATCACGCCAGTAGTTGCCAATGCATAACGCCATCCGTCCTCACCGCCATAGATCATCGCAAGTGTTGGCAAGCTCATCGCTGCAGCCGCAGAACCGAAGTTACCCCAGCCACCATAGATGCCTTCTGCGATACCAACAGACTTGTGCGGGAACCATTCACCCACCATGCGGATACCGATAACGAAGCCTGCACCGACAAAGCCCATCAGGAAGCGGAACAAGGCAAGTTTTTCGTACGTGTCCGCAAATGCGAAGATTAAACACATCACCGACGAGGCGACCAGCAAGCTGCTGTAAACCCGACGCGGGCCGAACTTGTCGACCAGCATACCGATGACGATCCGCGCAGGAATCGTGAGGGCTACGTTCAATATCATCAGCGCCTTTACTTGCTGACTTGTCATATCGAAGGCTTCTTTCATAAATACCAGAAGCGGAGCATGGTTAAACCACACGACAAAGGTCAGGAAAAAAGCAAACCAAGTGACATGCAGTGTTTTTATCTTTGGATCAGATAGTTTTAATAATTGAATTTTGTGATCTGCTTGCATCAGCGTACACCTATTTATTTGATTGACCCGCCAATTCTGTGTGCAACTCGAACGCATCAAGTTGATCTAAATCAAGCAAGAAAAATCAACAAAACCAGACACTTAGGAATCCACTCCCACAAATACTCACAAAGGGCAAAGCCAGCCACCGCGCCAGAATGCGCCACGCCTGCCCACCTACCTATAAAGTGGTAGGCCGGGACACCCTGCACAAGTCAATAGGGGTAAGTTGTGGCGAGCCCAACATGATCTTCGTTAAAGTGGCTTCAACCTTAAACGCAGGCACAAAAACGACTATGAGCTTTAGCAACCCGACATCGAAGTTAGCCCTGGCGTTGGCAACCTTTGCCTTTGCCATCAACTTCTCTGTGTGGGTGCTCTATGGCGTGCTTGCACTGGATATGCAGCAGACGCTGAACCTCTCAAGCACCGAGCTTGGATTGATCTTCGGCGCCCCCATGCTCACCGGCGCTCTTTCGCGCATCCCGGCAGGTCTGCTCGCAGATCGAATGAGCGCGAAGCAACTCTACGTTTGGCAAATGCTGATCACGGCTCCGGCACTGTTTCTTCTACCCCGCTTTGATTCGATGCAGAG
Source organism: Oleiphilaceae bacterium (assembly GCA_036833965.1). GTDB lineage: Bacteria > Pseudomonadota > Gammaproteobacteria > Pseudomonadales > Oleiphilaceae > PZPK01. Next base: position 12,614 of record DAITOW010000026.1, on the reverse strand, counting down.
CTATATATGGCTGGGCTTATGGATAGGCCTAAGCGGTTCGTCTTTTACCATTGGCATTCGCTACGTCACCGACTGGTTCAACCGTCATGAGCAAGGCACCGCAATGGGCATCTTTGGAGCGGGTAACTCTGGTGCAGCCATCACTCTGGCGATTGCGCCGCTGCTCGTCAAACATTGGGGGCTGGAATACATCGGCCCTATTTATGGTTGCACGCTGATCGCTACGGCACTCTTATTTGCCTGGCTCGCCCCAGGCATAGCGCCGAGCAGTGACACCACGGTCCAGCTTGAAAAAGTACCTGCCCGCTACTGGCTGGGCAGACTACAGGTTTGGCGCTTCGGGCTTTACTATTTCTTCGTATTCGGCAGCTTTCTGGCTCTGATTCTCTGGCTTCCCCAGTATTACGTGAACGCTTATGAGGCGAGCTTTGAAACGGCCATGGCCTTGACCCTGCTATACGCCACAACATCTTCAATGGTGCGCGCACTCGGTGGCTGGTTTGCCGACAAGTACGGTGGTCGCTCGGTCAACTGGACAGTATTCTGGGTTTGTCTTATTTGTCTGTTCTTCCTCAGCTACCCACCCACCACGATGACAATTCATGGCATCAAACAGGATGTAAACATCAGCATTGAGGTCAACATCTGGGTGTTCAGTATTCTGATTTTCATCATCGGTATCGCTCAGGGTTTTGGACGTGCCAGCGTTTACAAAATCATCCACGACTACTACCCGAACCAGATGGGTGAAGTTGGCGGTTTCGTCGCAGCGATTGGTGCGATGGGCGGAGCCATACTTCCGATCGCCTTTGGTCTTTCGGTCGATTGGGTTGGCGTGCACAGCGCCTGCTTTATGCTTTTGTATGGTGTGCTCGCCGCGTGCATGACCACCATGTTTTTTGCAGTAAAAGCCGACCATACAAACAAGCGCTTACAAAGCGCCATTGAAAACAACTTTTTGGAGCAGGAATCATTCGATGTACCAAATGAACTACACAGATAGTGCTCCTCTTCGCATCATCAACGCGAAACCGGAAAAGCCGCCAAAGCTGACAGACAGCTTTGGCAGAAGATTTCGCTACCTGCGACTTTCGCTGACCGATGCCTGTAATTTTCGTTGTACCTATTGCCTTCCGGATGGCTACTGCCCTCCGAAAGATCAGCAAAGCATGAATGCTGAAGACATTCGCTTTTTGATTAGCACGCTCGCCAAATGCGGTACGCAAAAGGTACGCCTTACAGGTGGCGAACCAACGCTCAGAAAAGACCTGAAAGAAATTATTGCGGCCTGCGCGAGCGCCGAAGGAATTCAGGAGGTCGCGCTGACCAGCAATGCCTACCGTTTAAAGCACCAATTGCACGAATTCATTGATGCCGGTCTGACCAGCCTGAACCTCAGCGCTGACAGTCTTGATCCAGAGGTATTCCATGAGATCACCGGCCACGACAAACTACCTGCAGTGCTTGAAGCGATGCAGATGGCGCTCAACTCCCCGTTGAAAGCAGTCAAGCTGAACGCTGTGCTGATGCGCCAATACAACACCGATGACATTGAGGAGTACCTCAAGCTGGTCAAAGACAATGCCGTCAGTATGCGCCTGATCGAGTTGATGCGTACCGGAGACAATGAAGATTTCTTCAAGGCCCAGCATTACCCTGCATCAAAAGTGCATGCGTATTTACTTGAGAGAGGCTGGTCGGAAGTCGCCAAACCTAAGCTTGCTGGCCCGGCACTGGAACTCAGCCATCCAGACTACAAGGGCCGTATTGGTTTGATCATGCCTTACAGCCGTAACTTCTGCTCGGACTGCAACCGAATGCGCATTTCCTCCGATGGCAAACTGCACCTTTGCCTGTTTGGAGAAGCCAATGCGGACCTCTTGCCTTTTATCAGAGCTCGTGATGAGCAGGCATTGATCGCCTGCCTGCAACAGGTGGTCGGCACGAAGTGGCAAGGCCACCAACTTGAACAGGGTTACAGCGGCAGCACCAGAAACCTCGCCATGCTCGGCGGTTAATTGATTTATTTGTAACAGGAAAATCCCAATGGGGCACAACACCACCAACAAACTTATCCCGCTTAACATCGCGGTGCTAACGGTTTCAGATACCCGCACTGAGGAAACAGACACCTCGGGCGCTTATTTTGTTGAAGCATTGAAAGAAACGGGGCACACCCTGGCAGACAAAGCCATAGTGGTTGATGACATTTACAAAATCCGTGCAGTAATCAGCCGCTGGATTGCCCAGGACGAACTGCACGCTATCCTAGTTACCGGCGGCACAGGATTTACCGGAAGGGATAGCACCCCCGAAGCAATCAGCGTATTGTTTGATAAACAGGTTGAAGGTTTTGGCGAGTTATTCCGTGCCATTTCTTATGACGAAATTGGTACGAGCACACTTCAGTCAAGAGCGCTTGGCGGACTGGCGAATAGCACTGTGATCTTTTGCGTGCCTGGTTCGACAAATGCTTGCCGTACCGCCTGGACGAAGCTGATCACGCAGCAACTCGATAGCCGACAAGGGCCTTGCAACATGGTGCCACACTTGAAAGGTATCGATTTTGAAGCCTGTAAAAAGAGAGAATAAACAAGTGAACCGAAGCAGCGAACTCATCTGGCAGGACACGCAGCACAACATGCTGTTTGCTCTCATTGATGAGCTCGCTGACAACGACAACTGCAACCACGTCATTCATCAACTAAAGCTCTATGCAGACCACCATTTCTGCCTCGAAGAAGCGTACATGGTGCGTCTTCGCTACCCTGGCTACGAAGCACACATCAAGGCGCATAACCGTTTTCGTGAAGAGCTCATACAATTAGAAATCGAGTTTTCTAAAACCGGCATGACCCAAGCCGTGCGACAAACCATCTCCGACTTTTTAACGGAATGGTTAACCCGCCACATACTCAGCATCGACAAGGACTTCGAAGCATTCGTGCTTCAGTCCGAGTCCAAATAACTCCTGCACTTGATCCTGATCAAGAGACACCTGAGCAACTGTCGTGCTCCTGACAGTCTCGGCAATGCATTCTGAAGTAGCCTATAAGCCTGTTCAAAAAAGATGCAATTCGCAGTTCATTGCTTTGGCTCAGCACAAAATAAAAAGGGTGATTCCCATGAGCAAGTCCTATCAAGCAGACGTAACCATTATAGGCGCCGGTATTGCCGGCATTGTCACTACCCTGGAGTTATTAGACTCGGGCAAGAAGATTCTTCTTCTGGATCGCAATGGTAAGGATCGTTTTGGTGGTCTGGCCAATGAAGCTTTTGGTGGCATGACACTTATCAATACACCGCTACAAAAACTCAACGGTATCAAAGACTCGGTCGAGCTCGCGATTGAGGACTGGAAGGCGACGGGTCAATTTGACGAAAAGGACGTGTGGCCCTTGCGATGGGTGGAGTATTACGCCAAACATTCCAAGGAGTCGATCTATGACTGGCTGAAAAACAAAGGCGTGAAGTTTTTCCCGGCAGTGCAATGGGTTGAGCGTGGTGACTATGGCTCAGATCTGGGTTCGGGCAATTCGGTGCCGCGCTACCATGTCGTCTGGGGAACCGGCTATGCCTTGTGCCAGACCCTCATTCAACATATCGAGCATCATCCGAACAGAGCCAATCTGAACATTCTCTTCCATCATCAATTCGAGGATTTCATCAGACAGGACGGGCACATAAGCGGTTGCTCAGGAAAAATTAAGGGCGAAGTTAAGGGAGAGCTTGATCAAAAACATAGCGGGGAGCATTTTGAAGCGCACTCACCTACCGTCGTAGTCGCCTGCGGAGGTATTAACGGTAATCTTGAATTGGTAAAACAGGTTTGGGACAAACGCTATGGCGAGGCACCAGACAACCTGTTAAATGGCTCGCATCCAAGTGCAGACGGTCATGTGCACGAGCAGGTCAGAAAAATTGGCGGAGTAGTCAGCCATCTGCCGTGGATGTGGAACTATGCGGCAGGCATCGAACACCCTCACCCGAAATTTGATAAACAAGGGCTAAGCCTGATACCACCACGCTCCGCACTCTGGATGGATGCCTATGGTGAGCGTATTGGTCCAAAGCCACTGATCACAGGTTTCGACACTCATGATCTCTGCAAGCAGATCGGACAGCTTGAACATCAGTACAGCTGGCAAGTCATGAATTACAAAATTGCAGTGAAAGAGATAGCCATTTCCGGATCGGAAATGAATCCGAGCTTTCGAGATAAGAAGCTGATTCGTTTCCTCAAGGAAACACTGTTCGGCAACAAGGCACTCGTCAACTGGATGATCGCTGAGTGTCCTGATGTCATTGTGGCAGATACTGTTGAGGAACTCGCGGACAAAATGAACCAGCTCACCGGTTTTGATCGGGTCGATGCGCAATCGCTCAAATCCGATATCGAACACTACGATGCGCAAATCAGTCGCGGAAAAGCCTTTTACAACGATGACCAACTTAGAAAGCTGGATCATCTTCGAAAATGGCGGGGAGATAAGGTTCGCACCCTCAAGGCCCAAAAAATACTCGACCCGAAAGCCGGCCCTCTGATCGCAATCCGCGAGCGATTGATCAGCAGAAAGAGTATGGGCGGTATTCAAACCAACCTGAACAGTCAGGTTCTGGATCATCAGGATCATCCCATCGCAGGTTTATATGCTGTCGGTGAAGCAGCAGGCTTTGGCGGTGGTGGAATAAATGGAGTCAGCTCACTGGAAGGAACCTTCCTGTCCAGCTGCATTTTAACCGGCAGATTGGCTGCCAAATCGATCAAAGAGGGAGTTGCAGCATGACAGATCTAGTCGAAGAAACAAAAGAACAACGAACATCCAAAACCGTCTCGCGCAGCGGTGCTTATCTGGTGCGTCATGCCCTGGAGCAGATCGGGGTGCGCTACACCTTCGGTATTCCCGGCGTTCACAATACCGAGATCTATGACGAGCTGAGTCACTCCGACAGTATCGAACCTATTCTGGTGACCCATGAAGGGGGCGGTTCGTTTATGGCCGATGCGATTAGCCGTACCACCAATTCCATTGGCACATGCCTGATTGTACCGGCAGCAGGCGTAACGCATGCTGCCAGTGGTATCGCCGAAGCGTCGCTGGATGGCATCCCGATGCTCGTTATCTCCGGTGGCATTCGCAACGACACAGGCCGTGCCTACCAACTGCACGACATGGATCAACACGCCTTGCTTGCTCCCATCACCAAAGCCACATTCAAGGTCGAAAAACATGCCGATATCGTTGAAACCATTTATAAGGCTTACGACATTGCAACCAGCGGCGAGCCCGGGCCAGTGTTTGTAGAGATTCCTACCAATGTGAGCATGTTTCGTGGTGAGGCAAGTGCACCAAAGCTTTATTCAGAGTATGCACAACAAGCGCAGCGCCAAAAACTAGATAAAGAACAGCACTCGCAACGCGCACCGCTGAACCCAACACAGATTCAAGCCATCCAGGAAGCAGCAAAACGTTTGGCCAGCGCTAAAAGGCCGGGGCTATTTGTCGGCTGGGGTGCGGCCAATGCAGTCGAACAAAGTAAAGCCATCGCGGAGCTTCTCAACGCACCGGTTTGTACGACGCTGCAAGGGTTAAGCGCCTTTCCGGCAAACCACCCCTTGCACACCGGCATGGGCTTCGGAGCCTACGCAGTGCCCGCCGCGGAAAACGCGTTTAGCAACTGCGACTGCTTGCTGGCCGTTGGCACCCGTTTTAGCGAGATACCGACTGGCAGCTTCAGTATGCCTGTGCCGAATGAGCTGATTCATATCGACATCAATCCTCAAGTGTTCAATCAGAACTACCCGGCTACGGTCAGCATTGAAGGTGATGCCATGGCCTGCTTGAGTGTTCTCGAAGCGGAACTGAGAAAATATCATCTCGAAGCGCCCAGTCCAGCACTACGGGAGCAAATCGCACAAGCCAAAAAGGATTATCAGACTCAATGGCGAAAACATGACAGCAAAGATCGGGTAAACCCGGCAGCATTTTTCTCGGCACTTCGGGACAAGTTAGAGGACGATGCATTTGTGGTGGCAGACGATGGTAATCATACCTTCCTGACGGCAGAGTTGATGCCGATCTACCAAAGCAAGCACTTCATCTGCCCTTCTGATTTTAATTGCATGGGCTACTGCGTACCCGCAAGCATTGCCTGCAAACTTGCGCATCCTCAGCAGCAAGTTGTGGGCATCGTCGGCGATGGCGCGTTTATGATGACCGCACTGGAGCTGATTACCGCCAAGGCGCAGGGATTGGGTGTTGTGATGTTTGTGTTTAATGACGGCGAGCTGTCACAGATATCGCAAGCGCAAAACATCCCGTACAACCGAAAAACATGCAGTGTACTCGGCGGGATTAACGTGAAGGGTGTTGCGGATGCGGTTGGCGCCGAATACCTTTCGATGCGCGACAACGATGCTGTTGATGCGGTGCTTGAACAAGCCCTTCAGCATAGCCAGCAAGAGACACCTGTGATCGTTGATGTGAACATTGACTACTCAAAACGTACACGCTTCACCGAGGGGGTTGTCAGCGCCAACCTAAAGCGTTTCCCGCTGAAAGAAAAAGTACGTTTTATCTCAAGGGCTCTGGTACGCAAAATAACGCACTGAGCCACATTAAGCGGAACGAATGAGCAAGGCCTTAAACCGCCTTGCTCGTTGCAAACGCTCCTATTTCGCGTCGCTCTAGCGCTGCACGAATATCTTCAATGCTGCTCGGGTCATCGATGGTTGAAGGGATTGTATACTCTTCACCATCAGTCACTTGCCGCATCAACTTACGCAAAATTTTGCCCGATCGGGTCTTCGGCAATCGAGGCATCAGCAAAACAGTTTTGAAACATGCCACGGCGCCGGTTTGTTGCCGTACAAGTGCCACCAATTCGGCTTCTATCTGTGCCTCATTAATCGTGACGCCATCCTTGAGCAAGACAAAAGCCAAGGGCACCTGCCCTTTCATCTCATCCGCGATACCGATGACTGCGCACTCTGCAACAGCCTCGTGGCTCGCAACCAGCTCTTCCATCTCACCTGTTGAAAAGCGGTGCCCGGCAATGTTAATCACATCGTCCGTCCGCCCCATTACAAACACGTAGCCATCCTCGTCTTTGTACCCTCCGTCACCCGAGCAGTAATAACCGGGAAAATCATCAAGATAACCGGACTTGAAGCGGTCAAAGTTTTTCCAGATGGTTGGCAGACAACTCGGCGGTAAGGGCAACTTAATAGCTATATTGCCTTGCTGGTTTGGTGGAAGTTCGTTGCCCTGATCATCAAGAATACGCACATCAAAGCCCGGGCTTGGTTTCGTTGCAGAACCTGCTTTTACCGGCAACTGTTCAACGCCAAGCGGATTCCCGCAAATAGCCCAGCCCGTTTCGGTTTGCCACCAGTGATCAACAACCGGCAGCCCGGTGGTCTTTTGAATCCAGTCAAGGGTTGGCGGGTCGAGCCGCTCGCCAGCAACGAACACGGCTTTCAAGCTGGAAACGTCATATTGTTTGATCAGTGCGCCTTGAGGATCTTCTTTTTTAATTGCTCGAAATGCTGTTGGCGCTGAGAAAAGCGCTTTCACCTTGTACTCTTCAACCACGCGCCAAAACGCGCCGGCATCGGGAGTTCTAACAGGCTTACCTTCATAGAGCACAGTGGAAAGCCCTGTCATCAAAGGCGCATAAACAATGTACGAATGCCCGACGACCCAACCCACATCCGAGGCCGCCCAGAAGACCTCACCGGGAAGCATGTTGTAGACCGACTGCATGCTGTATCGCATCGCAACCGCATGTCCACCATTATCACGCACCACGCCCTTTGGCGTGCCGGTCGTGCCAGAGGTATAAAGAATGTAAAGCGGATCCGTCGATAAGACAGGAACGGCATCTGCAGGCTCGGCGTTCGCAGCAAGCTCAGACCAGACAAAATCGCGCCCTGCTTTTAACTCCGCCTCACATTGTGGGCGCTGAGCGATAATGCAGCATTCAACCTTGTGCGATGCCTGCTCAAGCGCCTGATCAAGCAATGGCTTGTAAGGAATAAGACGATCAACTTCAATACCGCAGGATGCGGAGACAACCACCTTCGGCTCGGCATCATTAATGCGCACTGCCAACTCTTTCGCCGCGAACCCGCCAAACACAACCGAATGCACAGCGCCCAGACGCGCTACCGCGAGCATAGCAACTACGGCTTCGGGAATCATCGGCATATAGATCAGCACCCGATCACCCTTGCCCACACCCTGTTGCTTGAGTACACCAGCAAATTTGGCAACACGATCCAAAAGATCACTGTAAGTAATTTGCTCTTTGGTGTCGGTCACGGGCGAATCGTAATAAATAGCGACCTGATCGCCCCGCCCCTGCAATACCTGATCATCCAGACATAACATGGAGGTATTGAGCATGCCATCAGTAAACCAGCGATCGATACCATTCTGGTCCTTGCTACAAATCGTCTCGGGAAATGTTGTCCAGGCGAGGCGTCGTGCCTGCTTTCCCCAAAAAGCCTCCGGTTGTTCGATGGAGTGAGAGTATTCGTCGTTATAGTTCGCCATGATAAATCACCGTGTATACCTGATTTACCAAAAGACTACTCCCGGCATTGTCTCCCGAGTATTCGACCTTAGTCGTGCCTTACTCTTATCAGAGATAACAATGCGCAAAGAAGTTGAGCCAGATCAATGCCTGAATTCGGGCAGGAGACTAATCTAGATTCATATCTGATAGAGTGACAGTGCAGCAAGCTGAACCTCGCAATCCAATTTGACCATGTTACGGAGAAACTTCATGGAGCAAGCAAAAAGCAAACTACTTGAGCTCAAGGCAGAATACGAACAACGTGTGGAAAATACCGAAAAGCACCTCTTACATCGGGAAGAACCGGTAAGTCAGGATTTCGCGGAGCAAGCTGTTGAGTTGGAAAACGAAGAAGTTGTTGAGCGTTTGGATGAAGAAGCCAAACACGAATTAGCTTTGGTAAACGCCGCACTTGCGCGCATCGAGAGTGGTGATTACGGAGTTTGCGTGGTGTGTGGTTGCGAGATAAATGAAGCCCGCCTTGCAGCGTTGCCCCATGCAGCCAAGTGCATTGATTGTGCAGATTAAAAAACCATCAAACATGTAACATTTATAAGGAATCCTTTTATGAAAAACGAAGGTATGGTTGACCGCAGCATCCGGGTCATCCTTGGTGTTGTACTCATTAGTCTGGTATTTGTCGGCCCGCAATCTCCATGGGGTTGGGTTGGCCTCGTTCCGCTGATCACAGGAATTATCGGCTTCTGCCCTTTGTACAAGATTGTTGGTCTCAACACTTGTCCGCTGGATCGTAAATAGCGATATTGGATTCCGATAAGCATTTATGAAAAAAGTGCTCTCGACATCCCACTTACTTGCCCGGAGTTCAAACATGCGTATTGTCAGTTTTTTGATTTTGCTGTTAAGCCTTGGTGTAAGTCACGCCGCCGAGCAAATCTGGCTGGATGTGCGAACTCCCCAGGAGTTTTCTGAAGGACATGTAGAGAGCGCGATCAATATTCCTTTTGATCAGATTGCAGGACGAATTAGCGAAGTAACAGACGACAAGGACAGCGAAATTCTATTGTATTGTCGCAGCGGTCGGAGGGCTGAAATGGCGATGGCTACGCTTCAGGAACTCGGTTACCACAGCATCAGAAACCTGCAAACTTTGGATGCTGCAAACCAGTATTTCAAAGAGCAAACCCGGAAAGAAAAGCAATAACTGAGCGAACCTGTACTAGGTTCTTGCCTCCCAACTTTCAATCCATTGGCCTAGCGCTGAAAATGGCATAGCGGCAGAGATAAAGAATCCCTGTGCACGCTCACACCCAAGATGTTGCACCATCTCCCATTGAGCATAAGACTCTACACCCTCCACGACTACCTGCATACCGAGACGGCGTGCCATATTAACGGTTGATTCGAGCAAGGCGCGATCCGCCTCTTCCATGTTCTCAACCGGCAAGTACTTGCGATCGATTTTCAGCTCGGTAAAGGGCAAGGAATAAAGCCGCTCAAAAGTCGCCTGCCCGCACCCAAAATCATCAATCGAGAGGCCGCATCCTGCAATAGCAATACGAGTTGCAGTTTCGAGTTCTTTGAGAGGGCGAGATGAGGCATGCGTTTCGGTAATTTCGACAATGATCGAGTCGTTGCTAACAGGAGATTCGTTAATGATCTCAATAAACTGATCTACAAAGGCCTCGTCATCAAAAAGTTTGGCGGAAAAATTAAAAGACGTAGTGAAATCGGATCGCTTGAGCGGCAGTGTCTGGATTTTCTCGAGAGTTTCTTCTACTAACGCCAGGGTAACGTACTTGATCAGGTCCGACTTTTCCATGGTCTCAATAAAGCGATCCGGTGTAACCAACCCCAAGCGCTTGTGCTTAATTCGGCAAAGCACCTCCACCCCTACCAGTTCACGCTTGTTCAAGTCGATTTGCGGCTGGAACCAGGGTTCAATTTCCCCCTGTTTCATCGCACGAAGAATCTCGTAGGTTTTTAGCTGCGGCGCACTAACATCTCCGGTTTTTTGATCACTTATACGCGCCAGAATCGCCTTTAAGGCTTCGACATCAACCGGTTTGCCGATAGTTCCGATCAAATTCATCCTGTACTCGGCTGTCAGCTTTTCTATCGCAGAAATTAAGTGACGGGAAAGCCCACTGATAATAATAATCGGAAAATCGGCTTTTTGTTCGCTCAACATCCTGAGCAGTTGCACCCCATCAAGCCGGGGCATATTGATATCAAACAAGGCCAAATCGGGTTTGAAGCCGCCCTCAATGATATCCAAAGCCTCACGACCATCGACCGCTAACTCGGACTCAACACCTGTCAATTCTTTGAGAACACCGCTCAAGTATTCTCGAATACTCGCACTATCGTCTGCGATCAGAATCTTCTCAAGCATGATTAGTCCCTCAAACCTTTGCCCACCTCCCTACAACGTAGTCGAATATTTTCAAAAGTCTTGGAACAGCCAAAAGAATCGTTTGATCCACCTGAGTTCAAATGAACCTGGAAAAGAAAACAAAAAAGGGTGCTCAAAGGCACCCTTTCTTCTACACAGTTACGGTTCAGGACTTAAACATTGAACTTAACTCTTCAAGACTCTCCGACGAACTGTTTATCTGCTGAGCCATCAGCAAGCTCTGATTTGCAGATTCAGTGGTCGCGTCCACAAGGTCTGACATTTCGACAACAGTACGCGCGATATCTTCAGACACATTTGTTTGCTCTTCAGCTGCGGTGGCCACCTGCATGTTCAAGCCATTGATCTGCGAAATACTTGAGCTGATCACGTCCAGCTTCTCGCTCGCCTGATTGAACATATCGGCACTGTTTGCCGTGACCTCAGAGCTAGCGTTCATCACTTCTGCCGTATTCTTGGCTCCGCTTTGAACGCTTTCAATAATCTCTTCGATTTCAGTCGTTGACTGCTGTGTTTTCTGAGCGAGAGATCGAACCTCATCGGCGACGACCGCAAAGCCTCGGCCTTGCTCTCCGGCGCGCGCAGCCTCAATGGCCGCATTCAATGCCAGCAAGTTTGTTTGCTCGGCAATTCCGCGAATCACACTCAATACGGTACCGACATTATTGGTATCTTCTTCAAGACGCTTAACGACGTCGACCGTGTCTGATATTTGAGTCGCCAGGCGATTAATAGACTCCTGGGCATTCCCCATCGTCCTGACGCCATCCTTCGCAGCTTCATCTGCTTCTTGCGCCAAATGCGCAGCAGACGCAGCGTGGCCTGCAACCTCCTGAGCCGTTGCGCTCATCTCAGTCATCGCCGAAGCAATATGATCTGTCGACTCATTAGCTGTCGATACCTTTTGCACCAAGCCTTCAGACGAGCTGGCAAGTCGCTCAGAGACAGTGTTTAGCTCACTGTTCGTTGCACTCAAACGTTGGGACAGCTCCTGCAGAAAGCTTTGAAGCTGCCTTGAGGCATCGGCCAGTTTGCCTAATTCATCATCACGTTTGATATCAATATTATTGTTAATATAGCCATCGCTGATGCGTGAAATGACATTAATCAAAGCTCTACTAGGCTCGACAATCGCCCTGTTGATCACCCAAATAGCGCTAAGCGCAAACAACACGATAACCACGCCTAAAACACTGTTGGAAACCGTTAGGCCGGAGTAGGCTTCAGCAGAAGTTGCCTCACTCTTGCTACGCACATCTTCTGCGATTTTTTCGGCCGCCTCTGCCAGTAACTTGGAAGGCTCACGATCAATACCTTGTACAGCCTGATCGCCCGCTTTGTGGTCATAGCCCTGATCAACAAAAGTATCGAAGCCCTGACGATACGCCGCGCCCATCTTTTTATGCGCTGTCAGAAATTTCTCTACAAGCGTTGCAGCTTCCCCTTTATCCAGAGCCTTCAAAAGAGCCTGCCCCTCATTCTGGATATCCTGCTCCACGCTTTGAAAGCGTTGCCAGTATTTGTTGCGATTTTCGGTATCAGCCCCGCGCAAGAGAGTGTTCTTCCACTCCTGAACCTGGGTTTTAAAATTGACGAGCATTTGCGTTACGAGCCGCTCATTGGCGACATCTTTTTGTACCAGCTCTTCAAAACCGTT